>JBKJUI010000391.1:0-2574 GCA_046590775.1 Acidimicrobiales bacterium | reverse complement strand
CGTCGGAGCCCGCTGCGCAACCCGAGTACGTGGACTACTCAGACGCCCCCTCCTCCGGGGCGCCGGGCTACCAGGACGCTGCGGCCTCCACCGACCCCGCAGGACCTCCCGAAGCCTCGGCCTACCCCGAGAGCACGTCCTACCCCGAGGCTGCGGCCGATCCCGACGCCCAGCCCGACGACGCACCGGTCGCCGCCTGGCAGGGAAACGGCGCGCCGTCCCAGGATCCGGAGCCGGACACCCCGCCTCCTGCCGAGCCCGAGCCGGCGAAGCCTCCGCCGGCGACAGTATCCCCACCGCCTGACCCGGCCGCCGACGCGGCACCGTCGCCAGGCCAGAGCGAGCCGCCCCGACGGCCTCAGGAGACGCCATGACCCCGATTCCCCAGGGGTCCGAGCCATGGATGCCGAACGGCTTCCCGCCGCCGTCGTTCGTGGTCGAGACCGAACGAATCACCACCTTCGCCGGCGCTCGTGGCCGGTGGCTGGCGGCCGCCGCCATCCTGGGTGCCCTCCTGCTCATCGCCGGCGTGGTCCTGATCGCCAATCAGAAAGACGACAAGACCGCCCTCAAGTCCGGGTCGAGCACCTCAGCCCCCGGCAGCACCACCGCCACCCTGCCGGGCTCCACGTTGCTCGACCCGACGGCGGGCGGTGCCGACGCCACCCTCCCGCCCGGCGGGGCCGGCGGCGGCGGCGGGGCGCTCGACCCCAGCCTGACGGTGCCCGGCGGCGGAGGGGGAGGCGGCGGTACCGGTACGACGGTGGGCGGAGGAGGCGGCGGAGGAGGCGGCGGCGTCGTCACCCCACCCCCGGGTGCGACGCCCGCCGCCCTCGCCACCTCGGCCGGCGCCATCTCCATCCCCAAGGTCGACTCGACCGCGGGACCCCAGTTCGGCAAGATCACCCTGCGGAACAGCGGAGGCTCGCCGGTGAACTACACCAGCCAGTCCCAGTTCCCGAACAGCCTCACCATCGACAAGCCCAGCGGCACCCTCGCTCCTGGCGCCTCGATCGAGCTGACCATCACCCTCGACGGGACCAAGCTGGGCGAGGGCGCCTTCTCCGGCCAGGTCGGCTTCGACGGCGCCGGTTCGCCCCGCGTCACGGTGACGAGCACGATCGGGCGGCCGCCGGTCATCCTCGACACCGCCGGTGAGCCCTGCGCCGCCGAGACGACCACGTGCAGCAAGCAGATCAAGCTCGAGCCGAACAACACCCCGAACGCCACGCCGTGCAACACATCGTGGAGCTACCGCGTCGCCGTCTCGGATGAGAGCCAGCTCAAGGCGGTTCGGGCCGACACGACCACTGACGTCGAGCTCAAGATCAACAACGCTCCGAACGGGCCGAGCGGCATCTGGCAGTCCGGCGTGCAGAACCCGGTGGCTGCAGGCACCACCTTGAAGTTCACGATCGAGGCGGTCGACGTGCTCGACTACACGCGCCGCAGCACCGAACGCACGATCACCTGCTAAGGACCCATCAGCCGTCGGTGAAGAGGGCCTCGCCCAGGCGGAGCAGGCCGGCGAGGTCGTGGATGTCCTGGTCGAAGGCGGGCACCGTGACCAGGAACTCGGGGCCGGCGGCCAGCTCGCACTTCTCCTCGGCCTCGCGCTGGGCCACCACCTGGTAGTTGAGGAAGGCGTCGGCCACCTCGCACAGCACCCGGTGGAGCTGGGCCGGCTCGGCGTCGAGCCCTTCGGACAGGGCCGCGACCACCGGGTCGACCTCGTCGCTCAGGTGCTCGGCGAGCCGGGCCGGGGCCTCGGCCAGCAGCCAGCTGGGGAGCGCCTTGTTCAGGATCACCGCCCCGAGGTGGAAGCCCATGCGGTTCAGGCTGGCCAGGAAGAACTCGGCCTCGTGCACCGGGGCGGCCTCGAGCGTGGTGACCACGAGGAAGGTGGTGCGGCGATCGTGCAGCACCCGCTCGACCGCCCGGGCCCGCTGGACGAAGCCGGGCCCCATCCGCTCGAAGAGCGTGAAGAACTCGGAGATGTCAGAGAGGAACTGGCTGCCGAGGATGCGGTCGGCGACGAGGTAGAAGGGCTTGGTGGCCGCGCTGAACAGGCGGTTGCGGGAGGGGGCCGCCAGGATCTTCAGGAACCGGCTGGAGAAGAAGTCGGCCATCCGGTCCGGCGCCTCGAGGAAGTCGAGGGCGTTGCGGGACGGCGGCGTGTCCACCACGATCAGGTCGTAGCGACCCGACTGGTGCAGCTCGTACAGGCGCTCCATGGCGATGTACTCGTGGCTCTGCACGAAGCGCCCGCTGATGTTGGCGTAGAGCTTGTTGGTGAGGATCTGCTCGGCCGTGCGGGCGTCCGGGGCGTGGCGGCGCACCAGCTCGTCCCAGCTCTGCTTGGTGTCGAGCATCGCCGCCCACAGCTCGCCCCTCGGCTGCACTCCGGCCGCCTTGAAGGCCTGGTCCGGCACCCGGGCCGCCTCGTTCCCGAAGCCCTCGAGGCCGAGGGCGGTGGCCAGCCGCTTGGCCGGGTCGACCGTGAGCACCAGCACCCGGCCGCCCTGGCGGGTGGCGGCCATGGCGGCGGCCGCCGCCGCCGTGGTGGTCTTGCCC
>JBKJUI010000198.1:0-13566 GCA_046590775.1 Acidimicrobiales bacterium | reverse complement strand
CAAGCCAACCGCCGCCGCCACCGCCGCCCCCCTCGGGCGGCCTTGCCCCACCCCCCGGCCTTTAGCCGCCCTGCCCACAGAGCCTTCAGGCTCAGGTCTGCGCTTCCCGCTCTTTGGCGAACCGGGCCGGTGATGGGGGGCGGGGGAAACGGGCGGGCGAAGGCGGGTCTACGCTGAAGACGTGCTCGAACGAGCCGCCAGGAGCGAGCCACGGGGTTGGGCCACGGTGCGGTGCCTGCCGGTCGCCTCGACGCGGCTCCCGCCCCACCCGGCCTCGACCAGGGCGGCGCGGGCGTTCGTGGCCGAGCACCTGCGCTCCTGGGACCTCGATCCGGCCATCGACGACGCCACGCTGCTCGTGAGCGAGCTGGTCACCAACGCCATCCTCCACGCCCGGACGCCGATCGACCTGGTCGTCCGCAAGGTCAAGTCCTCCGTTCGGGTGGAGGTCTTCGATGAGGGGAGCGGCGTGGCCCAGCCTGCCTACCCCGACCTCGAAGCCGCCGCCGGCCGTGGGCTCGGCCTGGTGCAGGCCGTGGCCACCCGCTGGGGCGTCGACGACGCCGACATCGGCAAGACGGTCTGGTTCGAGATCGCCCTCTGAGCCACCGGCGCGGGCCGAAGCGGGGCGTCACTCCAGCAGGGTCGCAAGGGTGGCCATCACGAGGAGAGCTTCGGCTCCGAGGACGGCGGCGGTGGCCTTCCTCCTGTGGGGTTGGAGCGACTGGTGGAAGGTGCGGAGGTCGGCGGGGGTGACGAGGTGGCGGGCGGTGAGGAGGGTGAGGCCGCGGGTCAGGCCGAAGGTGGCGGTGAGGGCGACGGCGGCGGGGAGGGAGCCGAGGAGAGCGGCCGTGGCCAGCACGAGGTAGGTGCTGGCCGAGCTGACGATCGTGAGCACGCCGGCGCCGAGCTGGGCGCCCCAGCCCAGGCCGTAGACCCAGGCCCGGTACTCGTCCATCCACCGCTCGTCGACCTGCCGGCGCCAGCTCGGCAGCCGCTGACGACGGGTGGCATCGACGGCGAAGGCGGCCACGGACAGGACGAGGACGAGGACGAGGCGGCCCCGGTTGGCCACCACGCTCCCGAGGGCCTCGGCGGCCAGCCCCAGGACGGCACCGAGGGCCGTGCCGCCGAGGGTGGATCCGACCATGAACCAGGCCACCGTCGTCCCCCACCGGTTCCCGCGCCCACGCTCGCCGAGCGGGGTGATGCTCGAGAGCATCGACTCGCCTCAGGGCGACCAGGTGCTGCGGACGGCGCCGGCGACCGCGGTCACCATGCCGGCGACGAGCACGAAGGCCATCAAGCCGGCCTCTCTGACCGGCCGGCGCCGAGGGCCTCGACCTCCATGCCTCGGCCGCCGCTCTGGGCGTCGTCGGCGTCGGAAGTGTCGTTGCCGGATCCGACCACCCGGCGGGCGTCGGGACTGCGCTGGATGACCACGAGGCACGCAGCGGCCAGGCCGATGCCGCCTCCGGCGCTGAGGGCCACGAACAGGCGGGCCACGTCGATCGGGAGCACGGACAGCGAGACGCTGCGCGAGAGCTTGGCCAGGTCGAGGAGGCCGCCGAAGACGGCCATCGAGAGGCCGGCGAAGACCGCGGCGTAGAGGCCGTCGACCTTGCCCCGGCGCAGGAGCCACATGGCCACCGCCGCGAGCGCCCATCCGATGAAGGCGAAGAAGCTGCCGGACAGGAGCTTGGCCAGGTGGGTGCCGAGGCCGCCGGAGAAGGCGAAGGCGACCGAGACGGCGTGGGCCACGTCGACCGCCAGCACGACAGCGATGACGGCGGCGAGCGGGGGCCCCCAGCGCCGCAGCAGGCCGAGGGCGCCGATGCCCAGGAAGAGGCCGGCGATGAGGCCGAACCAGGGGGTGGGTGATGGGCCCGGTACCCACGTGAGCGTGCCGAAGACGACGGCTCGATCCTGGCCGCGCTGCAGCTGGATCTCCCACCTCGGGAGCACCACGTGGCGCTCGCCGGGGCGGCGCTCGACCTCGGGCGGGTTGCGGGGGGCCATCCAGTGGACGGTGTGCTCGTGCCACCGGGCGACCGGCTCGTCGGACAGCTTCCGCCAGTCGGGCGCCGCCGTGGGGTTCCCGCCCCCGGTGGCGCCCGGATCGTGCACGCGCCGCCGGTTGCCCTCCGCCGCCGGGCTCTGCCGGTTCTCGAAGGCCCCGTCGGGGCCGACCCGCAGGTACGGCTCGGCCTGGGCACCGAGCACCACCACCTCGGGTCCGTCGTTGCGGAGCTCGAGCCGGTCGCCGGCCTCGATCACCCGGACGCGGGCACCGGGCAGCACCGGGGTGATCCCCTCCACCCTCGTCGCGAAGTTGGTGGCCGCGATGCCTCCGGCGCCGTGGGCGGACGCAGGCTGCTCGAGCGCCAGGAGCAGGCCGAGGGCCGCGCCGAGGAGAAGTCCCAGCCGGCGCATGGCGCCATCCTCCCACCGCCTCGCCTGCGCCGGTCATCGTGACTTTCTGCAGGATCCCGGGTATACCTGCAGCATGCCCAAGAAGACCCTCGCCAAGAACGGATCGTCGGCGAAGGTCACCTTCGAGCTCCGTGAGATCGGAGCCGAGGCGGTCCACGTCGCCGGCGACTTCAACGACTGGTCCACCAGTCAGACGCCGCTGGCCAAGCGGAAGGACGGGCGGTTCAGCGCCACCGTCACCCTCCCGGCCGGCAAGGAGTACCGCTACCGGTACGTGCTCGACGGCGATCGCTGGACGAACGACGCCGACGCCGACCGCTATGAGCCGAACGACCAGGGCACCGAGGACGGCATCCTCGATCTCCGCTGACCGGCGGTGGGTAGCGTCGCCCGGCATGGGCCCGGGCGCTGGCACCGGCCGCCTCGGTCCGGGTAGGCCGCTGGACGAGTCACTGGCCGACGTAGGCGATCACGAGGATGCAGCGCGCATGGCCAAGGCGGCCGGTCGGCTGCTGCTGGAGGTGCGGGAGGATGCCGGGCTGACCGGCGCCTGGCTGGGCAGCCGCGGCGACCTGACGGCCAACCGGCTCCTCCTCGACCTTCTGGCCGCCGCCCACGCGGCGGACGCGGTGCTGTCAGAGGAGGCGGTCGACTCAGCGGTGCGGCTCGGCGTCGAACGGGTCTGGGTGGTCGATCCCCTCGACGGGACCCGTGAGTTCTCCGAGCGGCGCGACGACTGGGCCGTCCACGTGGCTCTCACGGTCGGCGGGGTCCTCGCGGCCGGAGCGGTGGCGCTGCCGGCCCGTGGTCTCGTGCTCTCCACCGGCGGTGGCGCCCCCGGGCCCACGACCTGGCCGTCGCTCGAGGGCCGGGCGCCGAGGATCGTGGTATCCCGGTCGCGCCGGCCGGCGGTCACGAGCCGGATCGCCGCCGCCCTCGACGCCGAGCTGGTCCCCCTCGGATCGGCGGGAGCGAAGGCGATGGCGGTGGTGCTGGGCGAGGCGGACGTCTACGCCCACGGCGGCGGGATGTACGAGTGGGACAACGCCGCCCCGGCGGCGGTCGCCGCCGCCGCCGGCCTGTGGGCCAGCCGCCTCGACGGCGGGCCTCTGCGCTACAACCAGCCGGACCCCTGGTCACCGGACGTCCTGATCTGCCGACCCGAGCTGGCCGAGGCCATCCTCGCCGTCGTCTGACGCCCGGCTCCCTGCCGCGAACAGGCGGCGAGCTCTACCTGCTGCCGTTGGCCTTGTACTGCTCCAGGATCTCGGACGGGATCCGGCCCCGCGAGGAGATCTCGAGGCCGTGCTCGGTGGCCCAGACCCGAACGGCCTTCGGGTCGGCGTCGCCCCGGCCGCGCGCCTTTGCGCCGCGGCCGCGGCGGTTGGAGGCCGACGAGCCGCGCCCGGAGCTGCTCAGACGGGCCGCGCCCCGATAGCGGTCGAGCGCCTTGCGCAGGGCGGCGGCGTTCTTTGCGTTGAGGTCGATCTCGTATACGTCGCCGTCGAGGCCGAACATCACCGTCTCGGTTGCCTCACTGCCATCCAGGTCATCGACCAGCTTCGTGATCGTTGTTTGAGCCATGCGCTACGTCCTTCCAGGAAAGTTGTTACTGATGGGTAGAGATTCTCCCCCGCCCAGCGGTTTGTCAAGTTAGGAGTGTGGCGCACGAGAGCAGGAAATGCGGGGCCGGCGGCGTGGCTCGCCCTTCTCGACCATTTTGCGAAGACGGTGACGGCGAGTGGGCGTGGCAGAACTCCGCCTCCCAACCCGGTCCACAGGTCGCAGGAGAGACCTTCGCAGGAATCCACGAACTCATGGTGGACCCTCCGAGAGCCGAGGGCCGACCGATGTCCTTTGACCGGCCTTCGCCAGCCCATTGGTGGTCGTGTTCGGGCGGAAGCCGCATCTGGTCGGCGGTCCTTCCCCGGCCCGGTCGGCCCCATGGAAGCGCCTTCCGACTCCGCCTGCGGTTCACGCCTCCAAGCGAATCGAAAGGTCCCGAGGAACGGGCTCCTCACGCAGGCGCCGCCCCGGCGCTACGGTGCTCCCCTGCGTTACGCTGCGTCAGGGATCAGCCGTGGCTTGGCGAATCGTTGGGCCGCTAGCTCAACTGGTAGAGCGCCGGTCTTTTAAACCGCGCGGTTCCGGGTTCGAGCCCCGGGCGGCCCACCACCTCAGGCTCGCAGGGGCACACTGGCCCCGTGAAGGGTTGGACGCATCAGGTGATCCGTCTCGGGGCGGAGCTGGGGCCCCGGCCCGCCGAGGATCTGCTGCCGACATCGGCGACGGTGCTCGCCACGGTGGCGGTGGAGTCGCCCGACGACCACTTTCCGCCCGACCCCGACGTAGCCGCCGCGGTCGTCGCGCTGCACCGGGTGCTCGGGCGCACGCCGCGGCCGTGGTGCGGTTCGGCGCTGGATGCCGCCCTCGTCGGCCTCGACCCGACATGGTCGCCCGTCCAGGCCGTGCGCCTAGCGGCTGCGGTGGCGGCCGGCCTGGCCGCCGGTCACCTGCCCGCAGGAAGGCCGTGGGCCCTCCACATCGTCGATCCCGTCGGCGCCGCCGGCCCGGCCCTGGCCCCGGTGTTCGACCTGCTCGGCGGGCTCCTCGACGGGTGGGACCCGACCCTCGCCCCGCCGTCGGTGACCACCAACGTCGGCTCGCTCCTCCGCTCCGGCGCCGGCTACCGGGCCGGGCCCGGTCGGCTGGCCACCGTTCCCGACCTCTGGATCGAGCTCGACCTGGGTCCCCCGGCGGCGACAGGCCGGCGCCTTCGGGGGGTACCTGCCGGCCTGCGGGACGCTCCGACCGTCGCCGTGCGGCCGGCGCCCGTGCTCGCTCCTGATCCAGGCCCGCCAACGTCCACCGGGCCGCCGCCGAACCCCGGCCCGGCCCTCGCCGCCGTCGCCCGCTGGTGCTTGTTCCCGACCGGCGGAGAGCGTCAGGACGAGCTCGAGCAGGTCGCCGCCCTGCTCGAGGGCCGGATGTTCCCCTCGACCGACGTCTGGGCCCGGGAGGCGGCCGACCTGCTCCTGGCCACCGACCCCGGCGACCCGGCGGCGTGGTGCCGGCGGGCACTGGTCGAGGCCGGCCACGTCGCGGGGAGCAGGGCTCGGCACGTCCGTCTCGTCGCGGCGGCCGCCGCGACCGGAAGGGCCGGCGCCGACCTGCGTGGCCATGTGTCGGCCCTTCGGGCCCTGGGCCGAGCCGCCTGGGCCCTCGACGTCTGGGCCACGGCGGACGCAGACCTGCAGGCCGATCTTGGGACCGACGTCCTGAGCACGCCGGCCGGTCGCGACCCCGGTGAGCTGGCCCTCGCCCTGGCGGCCCGGGTCGAAGCCGCCGCATCAGGGCTGCGAGCGCTGATCCCGCGCCAGACTGCCGGGTGATGGACGACGACGACCTCGGGCAGGCCGTGGCCGGCTTCCGGAGGGCCGAGGTGGCGCTGGCGGCCATCGCCGCCGACGCCGACCGGCTGGTCGACGCCCGGAGCGAGGTCGAGCAGGCTCGCGACGAGCTGAAGGTGGTGGCCGGGGCCCTGGTGGGGCTGGCCTCGGCCCACCGCGACCTCGTCGGCCAGCTGGGCGAGGCGGCGGCCGCGCTCCGCCCGGCGGAGCGGAGGGAGGAGAACCGCCTGATCGTCGCCCTGCACGACGCCGAGGGCGCCCGTGTGCGCCAGGTGGCCGAGGTGGCCGATGCCGTCGAGGAGCTGGCCCACCGGCTCGACCGGGCGCTGGCGGAGCGGGTCGGCGGGATCGTGGCCCAGCTGCGCTCAACGCTGCCCTCCGCCGAGCAGCTCTCGGCCGTGGCCCACCGCCTCGACGGGCTGGCCACCAGCGATCGCCTGGCCGCCCTGGCTGAGCGCCTCGACGAGCTGCCCGACTCGACCCAGCTCACCGCGCTGGCCGATCGGCTCGACGGGCTGGCGACGGCGGCGCGGCTGGAGGACGTGGCCGGCGCCGTGGCCGGCCTGGCCCGGTCCGACGAGGTCGCCGCCATCGGCGCTCGGGTCGAGCGGCTCGAGAGCGTCGACGACCCCGCCCGCCTGCTCCCTCGCGAAGCCGGCGGGCCCGCCCACCGCAGCGACTTCGAGTGGCTGGTCGAGCGGTTGGACGCCATCGACCGGCTGCCCACCTCCGACCAGCTGACCGCCATCCAGGATCTCATATCGGCGCTGGCCGCGACGGCCGACCTCACCAGACTCGATCAGCTGGCCACCACTGCCGACCTGCGGGCCATGGAGCTCCGCCTCAGCGAGAGCCTGACGGCCCCCGCCCTGGCCCCGGCCCCCCCGGCACCCATGGATGAGGTCGCCGAGAGGGCTGCGACCAAGGCGGCGCAGACCGTCGAGGGGCAGGTCGCCCAGCTGGTCGAACAGGTGCGGGCCGGCCAGCGAAGGGTGCACGCGCTGGTGCTGGCGGTCGGGGTGTCGTTGCTGCTGTTCGCCGCCCTCATCTCGGTCCTGGCCCTCCAGTAGGTTGCCGGGCGTGACGGCCGAGCCCGAGGACGAGGAGCCGGCCGCTGGCGATCCGGGCAGCGCCGGCGACTCCCCGGCCTCCGACGAGCACACGCAGATGGGCGCCGCGCTGGACGGCATCGAGGCCGCCCTCGACGACGCCGCCGCCGCCATCGCCCGCATGAGCTGATGGCGCCGGCCCGCTCGCCGGGTGCTTCGGCGCGCGCCGCCGGCAAGGTCGCCGTCGACTGGGCCCGCCGGTACCCGCTGGCCCCCCGCTACCGGCCGCCAGCCACCCACCTTGCCCTCACCGCCGCCGACGGCACGCCGCTCCACGCCGTGCGCCTGCCCGGGCCGGCGGCCTCCCCGGCCGAGGCGCCCTGCTCGTTCGTCTTGGTCCACGGCCTGGCCAACTCGTCGCGCACGCCCGGGATCCATGCCTTCGCCCACCTCCTCGCCGCCGCCGCGCCCGTGGTCGTGCTCGACCTGCGAGGCCACGGAGCGTCCGGCGGCCAGTGCTCGTTCTGCCTGCACGAGCCACTCGATGTCGACGCCGCCGTCGCCGCGGCCCGGGCCGCCGCGCCGCACCTCCCGGTCGTCACGATCGGCACCTCGCTTGGAGGGTCCTCGGTCCTCCTCCATGCCGGGGGGCTCCGGGGCGTCGCCGGGGCGGTGGGCGTCAGCCCTGCGGGTTGGTCCGGGGCCGACGACCGCCCGGGGAGCGCCAGGGCCCAGCAGGTGGCCCGCTCGCCCCTCGCCCGGGCCGGTCTGCGCCTGCTGACGGGCACCCGGCTCCCCGTGGTGTGCGGGGAGGTGCCCGACGCCGAGCCGGTGGTGGCCCGCATCGCGCCGGCGTTCACGCTGGTGGTGCACGACCGCGAGGACCACTACCTCGGCCCGGAGCACGCCGAGGCCATCGAGCGCTGGGCCAAGCCCCCGGTCGACCGGTGGGAGGTCGCCGGCCGGGGCCACGGGACCGAGCTGCTGGACCCGTCCCTGGCCGCCCGCCTCCTCGCCCATGTGCGGGCCCACCTCTGACGGCTACGGTCGGCCCATGAAGAAGAAGCTCTTCTGGTTGCTCCTCCTCGGAGGCCTCGGCTACGGCGCGTACTGGTACATGAACAAGGACAAGCAGCCCGGCCAGCCGTAGGAGTCTCCGGATCCTTCAGCCGCCCGCCATCTCGTGGGCGAGCCAGGCGATCGAGAGCGGGAAGCGTGCGTCCTGGCCGCCGTGGCGGCCGTCGTGCAGCTCGAAGTGGAGGCGCTCGGGCGCCAGGCCGGCGGCCAGCAGGGCGTCCCGGAGGGCGGTGGCGGCGAGGTCGAGGTAGACGTCGTCACGGGTGCCGGCGTCCACCCAGGCGCCCAGCCACGAGCGGACCGCCGGGCCCGACGCAGGGTTCCCGACCTGGCGCACCGGGTCACGGGCCAGCCACGCCGACCAGGCGTCGAGGTCGAGGCGACCCGAGGGGTCACAGGGCAGGCGGCCGTCGGCGAAGCACGCGGCCATGGCCCACAGGTTGAGCAGGGGGAAGTCGTCCTCCCGGCTGAGCGGCCCCCGCTCGGCCACCTCGTCCCAGAACCGGTCCCAACTGCCGCCGTAGCGCTGCGACAGCGTTCGGGTCACGACCCGCACATCGGGTAGGAAGCACACCTCGAACAGCCCGTCACCCGCATGGCTGGCCCACCGACCCCACACCTCGGGGTGCTGGAGCGCCGACTGCACGGCGCCGTAGCCCCCGGAGGAGTGCCCGGCCACGGCGCGCCCCGCCCGGTCGGCCTGCGTCCGGTAGGTGGCGTCGAGGTGGGCCACCACGTCCACCGACAGGTACGTCTGGTACGCCCCGACCGTCGGGCTGTCGAGCCACTGGGCGCCACCCCAGCTCGTCCATCCGTCGGGGAGGGCCACGATGGCCGGCGGGGCGGCGGCGTCGATCCGCTCGAGCAGCGTCGGCTGGAACGCCCGCCGGTTGGCCCACTGGTCGGCCTGGCCGACGAACCCGTGGAGGAAGGCGACGACCGGCCACCGCCGGTCCGGCTCCTCGTCGTAGCCCGACGGCAGCCAGACGTACAGCGGCCGGTCGGCAGGATCGCCGAGCGGGTTGCCCACCAGCGCTGACGACCGGACGGTGTCGGCCACCCAGCGACCACGCCGCGGCCGGGCCCACGGTGCCCCCCAGGCAGCATCACGCACGCCGGCCAGTCTGGCGCGGAGAGGCGCTCGTGCTCAGCTCGAGGGGCTCTCGGTCTCCACGGTCGGAGGGAGGAGGTGGACGAGGTCACCCAGCTCCAGTGTGAACTGCTCGCCCTCCCAGTCGACGTGGACCCAGCGGCCGGACAGGTTGCCGATGCGGGGCCCAGGCTGGTTCTCGGTCTCGGAGAGGACGCGCTGGAGCGCGCCCAGCGCCCCGCCGTGGGTGACGCAGACCACGGTGCCGCCGGGGTGGGTCAGCGCCACTCGTCGCACGGCGTCGAGGAGCCGGGTGGCGAACCCGTCGCGGCTCTCGCCACCCGGGGTGGCGGGCAGGCGCCCCTGGAACCAGGCGTCGAGGGCGCCGGGCCAGCGCCGCTCGATCTCGGGCCGGGTCAACCCCGACCACTCGCCCACGTCGTACTCCTTCAGGCCGGGCTCCACCTCGACCGGAAGCCGCAGCCCCTCGGCCAGCACCTCGGCCGTTCGCTCGGTGCGCTGCATCCCCGAGTGGACGACGGCGGTGATCCCGAGCGCAGTCAGCGCCTCGCCGGCCTTTCTGGCCTGGGCCACCCCCGCCTCGGCCAGCGGGATGTCGGCCCATCCCTGCCAGCGACCGAGGAGGTTCCACTCGGACAGCCCGTGGCGCACGAGCAGCAGGTCGGTCACCGAGCTTGAGTCTGACGGACGGCGGAGGGAGCCGGCCGGGTCAGCCCCGGGCCCGGGCCAGCACGAGGGGGCGGACGGCCGGGCAGCCGGCGCGGCGGAGGGCGGCGGCCACCACCGTGAGGGTCCAGCCCGACTCGACGGTGTCGTCGACGAGGAGGGCGGGCCCGGGCGGCAGGGGCCCCTCGGCGGCGAAGGCGCCGCTGACGTTGGCCAGCTGCTGGGCGCTGTTGGCCGCCGAGCGCTGCGGCGCCACCTCGCGCACCTTGATGACCGCCGGCACGGCCGGGAGACCCAGCCGGGCCGCGAGCCTGGCGGCCAGGTCGGCCACGAGCGCTGGCCGGCGGAGCGAAGGCACCCACGCCACCCACGTGGCTGGTGGCGTGGCGGCGGAGGACCGGCCTGCGGAGGCCGCGCTGACCAGCTCGGCGGCGGCCTCGACCACCTCGTCGCCGAACCGCCCGGCCCGGCGGCCCTCGACCACCAGCTGGCCCCAGCCGCCGTCGGACAGCTCGCACAGCGCCATCCCCACCTCGGCCTGCTCGGTGGCCGGGATCCGCGAGCGGCTGGCGCCGATCCACTGCTTCTTCGGCTGCAGCACGATCGGCCGGCGCCGCAGGTGGCGCCGGGCGGCGGCCACCAGCCCGGGCTCGGGAACCAGGGCCAGCGAGGCGCCGGTGCACCGGTCGCACGCCCCGCAGGGGCTGCGGTCGGGGTCGTCGAGCAGCCCGCACAGGAACGCCATGCGGCAGCCGGCGCCAGGTTCCTCCCGCTCTGGCGGGCCGCTCGGGCCCAGTTCCTCCCGCTCTGACGGGCCGCTTGGGCCCAGCGAGTACTCCTCCATCTGGGCCTGCTCCTGGCGGCGGACGGCGGTCACGGCCTCCACCCGGGCGGCGTCGTAGGTCCACGGCTGGGCCGTGCGGGCCCAGCTGCGTCCGGTCCGCTCGACGGCGCCGTCGACCTCGAGGACCTTCAGCATCGCGTCGAGCCGGGTGCGGCGGACGTTGACCTCGGCCAGCAGCTGATCGAGGCTGGACGGGCCGGCCTCCGCGAGGTGGGCCACCACCGCCTCGGCCTGCTCGCGCTCGGGGAAGGCGGTGGTGATGAACCAGTCCTGGATCCGGGCGTCCTCGCCGCCCCGGAGGAGGACCCCCACGGATGCGTCGAGCTGCCGGCCGGCCCGGCCCACCTGCTGGTAGTAGGCGATGGCCGAGCCCGGCGACTGGAAGTGGACGACGAAGCCGACGTCGGGCTTGTCATAGCCCATGCCGAGGGCCGAGGTGGCCACCACAGCCTTGACCCGGTTGCCGAGCAGGTCGGCCTCGGCCACGAGTCGGTCGCCGGACGACACGTCGCCGCTGTAGGCCGTGGCCGGGATCCCGCAGGCCTCGAGCCATGACGCCACGACCTCGGTGTCGCGCACGGTGAGGCAGTAGACGATACCGGTCCCCGGCAGCTCGGGCACAGCGGTGGCCAGCCAGGCCAGGCGGTCGGCCTGGTCGGGGAGGTCGAGGACGTGCAGCGAGAGCCCGTCTCGGCGGAGCGGGCCCCGCAGCACGAGCAGGTCGTCGCCCAGCTGGGCCGACACGTCGGCGACCACCCGGTCGTTGGCCGTGGCCGTGCAGGCCAGCACCGGGCTTCCCGGGCGCAGGTCGTCGAGGATGGCCGCCACCCTGCGGTAGTCGGGGCGGAAGTCGTGGCCCCAGTCGCTGGTGCTGTGGGCCTCGTCGACCACCAGCAAACCGGTCCCCTCGAGGTGGGGGAGGGCGCTGCGCTGGAACCGCTCGTTGGCCAGGCGCTCGGGCGAGACCAGCAGCAGGTCGACCTCGTCGGCGGCCAGCCGGTCCTCGATCCGCGCCCATTCGCCGGTGTTCTCGCTGGTGACCGACTCGACCACCAGCCCCATCCGCTGAGCGGCCTCGACCTGGTTGCGCATGAGCGCCAGGAGCGGGGACACCAGCAGGGTCGGCCCGCGGCCCTGCGCCCGCAGGAGCGACGTGGCCAGGAAGTACACGGCCGTCTTCCCCCAGCCGGTGCGCTGGACGAGCAGCACCCGCCGGCCGTCGGCCAGGGCGTCGACCGCCTGGCGCTGACCAGGGCGGAGCCGCGCCGCCGGGTCGCCGGCCAGCCTGGCCAGCAGCGCTTCGGGATCGACGGCGATCGGCACGAGCGCCAGGCTACGAGTCGCCGTGACACTCGCGGCCGGGGGTCGCGCCAAGCCGTCGCTGGCTAGTTTGGGACCCGTGCCGAGGATCCGGTACTTCGCCCAGGCCAGGGAGGCCGCCGGCACCGCCGTCGAGGAGGTGCCCGGAGCCACCGTGGCCGAGGTGATCGCCGCCGCCGTCGATCGCCACGGTGACCGGCTGGGAGCCGTTCTCCGCACCTCGGTCGTGTGGCTCGACGGGGAGCCGTGCGACCCCGGCGACGAGGTGGCGAATAGCGGGGAAGTGGCAGTCCTTCCACCGGTTTCAGGGGGTTTCGACCGAATCATCCGGTGACTGCCGACGATGCCCGTGGGTACCCTGTCCGACATGGCCGAGCCGGACGCGTTCGCCGAAGACCTCCTCGAGGGGCTGGCCGACCTCTCCATCGAGGAGGTTCGGGTCCGTCGGGCCGCCTGCCAGCAGGTCGAGAACCAGCTGTCCTACGTGCGCCGCCTGGCCCAGGGCCGCCTCGACATCGTGGCCTCCGAGGTCGCCGTCCGGCGCGACGGCACCTCGGGCGACCGCACGTTGGTGCAGCAGCTGACCGAGGCGCTGTCCGACCGCATCACCGCGCCCGGCAACGGCCACCTGCCGCTGGGACTGGAGCCGGGGGAGGTCGACCCCGTCCTCTTGGCCGGCCTCGACGCCGCCGCCCCGCCCGGTCGGGTCTCGGCGCCCACCTCCATGACCGACGACGAGCTGCGGCAGGTCACCGACGCCCTCGCCGAGTACGAGCGCGACGTCTCGGGCCGCCGGCGGGCCATGTTCGACCGCATCGACGCCCTTCAGGCCGAGATCGTCCGCCGCTACCGCTCCGGCGAGGCCAATGTGGACAGCCTCCTCGGCCGGTGACCGAGACCGGCTCGCGGCCCCGGCTCGTGCTGGTCGTCGACGACGACGACATGATCCGCAGGCTGCTCCGCACCGTGCTCGAGGCCGACGAGATCGAGGTGGTCGAGGCGCCCGACGGAGACGCCGCCCTGGCCGCCCTGGAGGACCTGCAGCCCACCGTCATCGTGCTCGACGTGATGATGCCCGGCCTCGACGGGGTCGAGGTCTGCCGGCGCATCGACCACCGGAACGCCAAGGTGGTCATGCTCACCGCCCGGGACGACCCCGAGCTCGAGCGGGCCGCCACCGAGGCCGGCGCCGATGCCTTCCTCACCAAGCCCTTCAGCTCGATCGAGTTGCTCGACCTCATCGAGCGGCTCCTTCAACCAGCCCGATAGCGGCCGATAGGAACCCGTGAGCGACCTGCGCCCCGGGCGCCCGACGATCGAGGCCGAGGTGGCGGCGCAAGTCCTCGACGTCCCCGACACGCCGCCCTTCGACCCCGGCACCCTGCCCTGGCGCCTCGAGGAGCAGGCCAAGCAGTTCGCCAAGGACGCCGTGACGGCGTGGAAGCGGGAGCGGCAGCGGGCCGGCGAGCTCGAGGACGCGCTGTCCGACCTCCAGAACGCCTACCTCGAGACGATCCGCACCCTGGCCTTCATGGTCGAGGCCAAGGACGCCACCACCGGCCAGCACCTCGAGCGCTGTCGCGTCTACGGAGTGGCGCTGATGCGCGAGCTGGGCGTCTACGAGGAGTACCCCGGCGCCCAGTACGGGTTCTTGCT
>JBKJUI010000159.1:0-2953 GCA_046590775.1 Acidimicrobiales bacterium | reverse complement strand
CCGCACGATGACCCGGATGAAGTCACCGACGGCTACGCCCTGATGGAGGATGACGCCCTCGGCGCGCAGTCGTCCCTGCGTGCCTCGGCCGACAGTAACCTGGGCGGTTAGGCCGCTCAGTTCGTGGGTGAGCCCGAATACGGTGACTTCATCCGGGTCATCGAGCGGCGCGACGGGAGCTGGGTCGCTCGTCACGTCGAACTGGACCTGGATCCTCAGGTGCAACGCCGCCGGTTCGGGAGCGACTACCTCGCCCACCTCGAGCGCTGGTACCGAGCGAACGGCATCGGACGGGTCGAGCTGCGCGCAGACATGGAGAGCGGCGGCTACGTCTGGGCTCGACTCGGATTCGATTGGGACCTCACCAAGCCGGAGACAACCGAGGACCTCCACATCATCGCCCGACGGCTTCGGCGAAGGGCCCACCGCGACAAGAACCAGGCAGCGATCATCGTGGCCAACCTGCTGGAGGATGCCGATCTCCTCGCCAGAGACCTCGTCCCGACGCCTCGTCAGGTCACCGCTCTCGGTACCATCGGACGAGACACGCTGCTCGGCGCCACCTGGAACGGGGTCAAGCACCTCCGATGATCGCATTCAACACAACCGAAGAGCGACAGGCTGCCCTCTACGCGGCCGAGGCGGCCTACCGCGCCTGGGCCGATCGCCACCGCATCGACGCCGACGAAGCGACCGACGCGCAGCTCGCCGAGCTCGACCGACTCCAGGCTGAAGCCGAGCAGCAAGCCGTCACCGCGCTGCGCTCAGCCCATCCCGCCTGAGGGCCACGGCCCGGCCGGGCTCCCGGAGACGGGGGACATCCAGCAGGCCGCTCGCCAGGTGGTCGTAGGCCGCGCGCCCCGCGAAAAACCCGCGGGACCCCGCGAAACGGCCTGATACCGGCCGGCACGAGCCGACACCAAAAGTGCCTGTGACCTGCGGTTATGCCCTACAACGCCCTGCGAAGGAAGGGCATCGATGGCTTTCACACGGCAGAGGTCACAGGTTCGAATCCTGTTACGCCCACGCACAAAGCCCTAGGTCAGCGGCCTGGGGCTCTTCTCTGTCCAGTCTTCGGCGGCTCCGCGCCCCGCGAAAACCCGCGAGATCTCCTGGTACCTCGTGGCACCGGGTGACATCGATGCAGACCAACCAGCATCCGTACCCCAGCCTCGGCCCCGCACCCGACACAAGCGCAACGACCACCAAGTCCGCCGCCGGAGGCGGAAGGCAGACACTCCCCGCACCGGCAGGCGTAGCGACGTCCGGCTTGGCTGGACCGGGGTCCTCGGTCTCCTGGCCCGGCGCCGGCGCGCCCAACTCGGGCGGCGCCGACCCGGTCGCCGGCCGGCTACGACGGCAGAGTCACGGCATCGATCCGGTCAGATGCCGATCCGGGCGGCGCAGTGGATGTAGGCCCGTGCGTGAGGGCAGGGCTCAGCGGTACCAGCCGGCGGCGTCGACGATCACGTGTGCGGTGCCTGTGGCATTGGTAATGGTCACCGCTCCGTTGGCGCCGAGCTTGGTTGGGACGGCGTTGGCGACGGTTCGGCCTGGCGCCCAGTTGAGGCTGGAGGTGAGGGATGCTCTGCCGGCCGGGGAGATCGTCAGGTAGCTGGACGCAGTGGTGGCGGTGGCGGTCACGTTGAGCAGGGCCGCGGTGGCGTCGAAGGGGATGTCACCGGCGGCGGTGTAAACGGCTCGTGTCGAGGCCGGTCCCCATGGTGTGGTGTACGGGCCGACCGCGGGGCCGGTGGGGCGGGAGTCCAGTATGCGGACTGGTGGTCGTGGGAAGAAGCGGGAGCCGGTGCCGGGAGCGAAGGAGCCGATGACATCCACGATCACGTCGGCGGTGCCGACGGCGTTGAAGATGGCGATCTTCCCGCCGGCGCTGACCTTGGCGGTAACAGCGTTGGCGACGGTCTGACCGGGCGCCCAGTTGAGGCTGGAGACGACCGGTCGCGGTTGCCCGGCAGGCCAGATGGACAGGTACCCGGCCGCGGTTGTCCCTGTGACGGTGATGTTGACCACGACGGCATCGGCTCCTTCAGCTACGCCGCCAGCGCCGGTTACGGTCACATCGCGGGTCTGGTTCGCCCCCCACGGCGTGCCGTAGGTTCCGACCTGGGGACCGGCGGGTCGTGAATCCAGGATCCGGGCCGGGTCGAGCGGTGTGTAGCCGCTGCCGGCCACGCGGCCGTAGTAGCCGACGATGTCGAAGATCACATGGGCGCTGCCGACGGCGTTCAACACCGAGGCCATCCCCTCGGCGCCGGCCTTGATGGTCACGAGGTTCGCCACCGTCCCGCCTGCGACCCAGTTCAGGCTCGACGCGAGCGGCCGGGGCTCACCTGCAGGCCAGATCGTCAGGTACCCGGGGGTTGTGGTGCTGGTGACGGTCACGTTGACGACGACAGCGGCTGCGTCGACCGGAGCGCCACCCACTGCGGTGACGGTGACATCTCGTGTCTGGGCTGGGCCCCATGGGGCGGTGTAGGGCCCGACGTGGGGGCCGGTTGGCCGGGAGTCGAGGATGCGGGCTGGGGTCAGGGCGTGGAAGGCCAAGCCGTCGAGGGGGGTGACCGGGACCGAGGAAGCTGACGGTGGGCCGGCGCCGGCTGGGTTGATGGCTGTGACCGTGAAGGTGACGGGCGTGCCGATCGGGAGGTTCGAGAAGGTGCAGGTGAGCGGGCCTCCCTGCCAGATGCATGCCTTCCCGCCCGGCGCGGCCGTCACCACGTAGCTGTTGATCGGAAGACCGCCATCGGACGTGGGAGCCGACCAGGTCACGGTGGCCGACGCGGGGCCCGGGGTGGCCGATACCTGTTGTGGCATGCCCGGCCAGCGGGGGGCCAGAAGGCCGATCCGGTTGGTGGTGGTGGTGAACCAGATGTTGCCGTCGGGGCCGGCGGCAAGCGCTACTGGGCGCCTCATGCCGGAGAACCCATGGACG
>JBKJUI010000073.1:0-4763 GCA_046590775.1 Acidimicrobiales bacterium | reverse complement strand
GTCGCCGATCCGGGCGAATCGCCCTAGGGGACGGCGGCGGCGCCGGCCGGAGACGCCGGGGCGGGCGCCGCCGGCGGAGGCAGCGTCGGAGGGGCGATGACGGGCGCCGGCTGCTGGGCGGCCAGCAGCTTGGTGGCCTCGTCGGCCGCCTTCAGGATGGGGAACGGGTCGATGGCCGGGCCGCCGCCCGGATGGATCTCGAAGTGCAGGTGCGGCGGGGTGGCGATGGCGTTGCCGGTGTTGCCCACGAAGCCCACGATGTCGCCAGGCTCGACGAGGGTGCCGTTGACGACGGTGAGGGCGAACGCCGAGAGGTGGGCGTAGTAGTAGCTGGTGCCGCTCTCGCCGGTGATCCACAGCTTGATCCCGCCGAGCGAGTTCGTCCCCATCTGGCCCACGACCCCACGCTCGCTGGCGAAGAGGGGCGTGCCGTAGGGGGCGAAGATGTCGTTGCCCTGGTGGAGGCGGCCGCCGCTGCGGGGGAAGCCGAAGCTGCTGATGAAGTTGTGGGGCTCGGCCACCGGGAAGGCGAAGCCGCTGATCGCCACGGGGCCGACGGCGGTGGCGGTGCTGACGCCACGCAGTCCGCTCTGCACGGCGGCGGCCTTGGCCTCGGAGTCGGCCCGAGCGGCGATGACCTTGCCGTTCAGGTCCTCGAGCTCGTCGACGAGGCCGTCGACGACGTCACCGGCCGCGCTCTTGGACTCGACGTACTGGTCGAGGGTGCGGCGGTCGGCGGCGTGGAGGGCCTGGACCAGCACGCGACGCCGGCCGTACTCGTGGATGTCGTCGCCGACCGGGATGACGGGGTCCCCAGGTCCCGAGACGTAGATGGCGACCGCCCGGATGCGCATGTTCTGCCGCTGGGTCACCAGCCGCTGGGCGGCGGCGGCCTCGTCGGCGTGCAGCGACTCGAAGCCGCGCTGCAGGTTCCTCTGCTCGGCCTCCAGACGGGCCAGCACCAGGTCGGCGGCCTGGGAGGCGGCCATGGCGTTGTTGGCCGCCAGCTGCGCCGCCTTCAGCTGCTCCTCGAGCACCTTGCTGACCGCCTGGTCGACGGCGGTGGCGACCCGCGGCGTGGTGCGCGGCGGCACGGCCACCCGGGGCGGTGGCTCCTCGCTGCCGTCCTCGGCCTTGGTGTCGATCGGCTGGGGCGCCGGCGGCGCCACCGGGACGGGCGCCGGCAGCGGCTCGGTGACCGGCGGCGCCGTGTCCGGGGGCAGGGTGGGCGGTGCGGTGACCGGCGGCGCCGTGGCCGGGGGGGTCGTGGGAGGCGCCGTGGTGGGGGTGGTCGTGACCGGGGGCACGGTGGTCGTGGTCGTGGCCGGCACCGAGGTGGAGGTCGAGGTGGACGTTGTCGTCGTGGGCTGGGTCTGCGCCCGGACGGGGGCGGCCACCCCCACCAGGAGCACCAGCGCCGACGCGGCCACGCAGAGGCGGGCGGGGATCCGCCACCGGGACACGGTCACGGAACGGGGGCGGCCGGGGCGGGGGAGGGCGGCGGCCCCGGCGGGAGGCCAGGCATGTTGAGGTTGATGTACTCACGGGCCCGGGTGACGATGAGGGCGGCGTAGGCGGAGCTGTGGTTGTAGCTCAGCGCGGCGTTGTAGAGGTTCTCGTCGAGGTCAAGGCCCTGGCGGGACCGGCACAGGTACATCCCGGCCGCCGTCGCGGCGTCGTAGATGTTGTTGGGGTCACGGTTCCCGTCGCCGTTGCCGTCCTCGCCGAGGCCCTTCCAGGTGGAGGGGATGAACTGCATCGGCCCGACCGCCCGGTCGACCTGGACGTCGCCGTCGTAGGCCCCGCCGTCGGTGTCACCGACGTAGGCGAAGCCGTTGCCGTCGAGCCGAGAGCCGAGGATGTGGGGGAGGACCTCGCCGACGAGGGTCAGCGAGGCGCCGCCGGCGCGGGCGTGCCCGGACTCGGTTCGGCCGATGGCGGCCAGGGCCGTCCAGTGGATGCGGCAGCCCGGGGTGCGCCGGTTGGCGGCGGCGGCGCCGCGGACGTAGGCGTCGAGGACCAGGGCCGGGATGTCGCTCGGCAGGACCGAGGCGGCGGCGGTCACCAGCTGGTTCAGCGTCTGCCTCTGGGCCAGCTCCTGCTCGCGGAGGACCCGCTGGGCGGTGAGCGCCTCCAGCTCCTGGGCCACGAGGATTCGGTCCGCCTTGATCCGGTCGATCTGGCGGCCCAGCCCCGAGGTGGCGGCGGTCACCTTCGACAGGGCGTCGCGATAGGTCGTGAGGAGCCGGTCCTGGCTCGAGAGGACGGCCCTGCCGTACACGCGGTTGCGGGCGAAGGACTCGATGCTCCCCGACCGGAGCAGCTGGTTGGCGATCGTGGTGCTGCCGCCCCCCACGTACTCGCTGACCGCAGCCAGGCGCATCCTGGCCCGGGTCGACTCGAGCTTGTCGGCCGCCTCGCGCTCGGCGCCGGCGAGCGCAGCCCGCTGGCCTTCGAGGTCGGCGAGCGACCGGTCGAGGTTGGCGGCCTTCTGCTTGGCCTGGCTCTCGCCCCGCTGGGCCGCGGTGAGGGCGCGCATGGCTGCGTCCACCTCGGCCAGGGTGCGGGTCCGCAGGTTCTCGTCGGCCCCGAGCGGTGCCGTGGCCGGCGGCGCCGTCACCGGCGGCACGGGCGCCGGGACCGGGGGCTGGGCCTGGGCGCCGACCGGGCCAGGGGCGAGCCAGGCGGCGGCGAGGACGCCGGCCAGGGCGGTCGAGAGGGCCACCGACGCAGGGCGGCCTGGCCGGCGCCCCCCTGTCCGCTGCTGGCCCTTCGCTGCCCAACCCACCACGCGCGCTCCATCAGTCCGGGACAACCCCACCCGAAGAGCGAATGTTAGGTGGTTCTGTCCTGCTCCTTGGAGGCGGGGGACATATGGCCGGCGGCCGCCGCCCTGCGCCGGTAACGTTCCGGGCGTGCCAGTCCGCCCGGCGCCGATCCCCGAACACGGGGACGAGGGCGGCGCGCCGCGGCGCCGACGACGGGCGCACTCGCCCTCGCTCCGCCTCCCAAGTACCGCCGGCCGTCCCGCAGGGGGGCGGCCATGAAGGGGACGCTGCTCCTGAACGCCAGCTTCGAGCCGCTGTGCGTCGTGCCGATGAAGCGCGCCGTGGTGCTGGTGCTGTCCGACAAGGCGGAGATCCTCGAGGCGGCCTGCGGGCTCATCCGGTCGGCCTCCACCGCGGTGCCCGTGCCGTCGGTGATCCGGCTCACCACCTACGTCCGGGTGCCCTACCGCGCCCGGCTCCCGCTCACGCGGCGGGCCCTGCTGGCCCGGGACTCTCATCGCTGCGCCTACTGCAGCCGCAGCGCCGACACCATCGACCACGTCGTCCCTCGCTCGCGCCACGGCCGGCACGAGTGGGAGAACGTCGTTGCCGCGTGCCGCCTCTGCAACGGCCGCAAGGGCGACCGGCTCCTGGCCGAGCTCGGTTGGGTGCTGCGCACCACGCCCACCGTCCCCCGCGGCACCCGCTGGCTGGTGGTCGGCGTCGGGCGGATCGACCCGGCCTGGGAGCCGTACCTCACCCAGGCCGCCTGACCGGCACCGGCGCCGAGCCGTTGACCACCGACTGGAACCCCGTCCTCCGGGCGGAGCTGGCCAAGCCCTACTGGCACGAGCTGCAGTCGTTCCTCTCTACCGAGCGCCAGCAGCACCCGATCTACCCGCCGCAGGACGACGTGTTCGCCGCCCTGCACCTCACGGCGCGGGCCGAGACGAAGGTCGTGGTCCTGGGCCAGGACCCCTACCACGGCCCAGGGCAGGCGCATGGGCTGGCCTTCAGCGTGCGCCCCGGGGTGGCTGTTCCGCCGTCGCTGCGGAACATCTTCACGGAGCTGCAGTCCGACCTCGGCGTCCCTCGTCCCGCCTCGGGCAGCCTCGAGCGCTGGGCCAGGCAGGGCGTGCTGCTCCTCAACACCACGCTCACCGTGCGGGGCGGAGCCTCGGCCAGCCACCAGGGAAGGGGGTGGGAGACCTTCACCGACGAGGTCATCAAGGCGGTCGACGCCAAGCCGGATCGGGTGGTGTTCATCCTCTGGGGCGCCTCGGCCCGCCGCAAGCGGACCCTGGTGAACCCCGCCAGGCACGTCGTCCTGGAGTCGGCCCACCCCTCGCCCCTCTCGGCCTCCAGCGGCTTCCTCGGCAGCCGCCCGTTCAGCCGGGCCAACGCCGCCCTGGTCGAGGCGGGAAGAGACCCGGTCGACTGGCGGCTGAGCTGACGGCCAGTCTGCCCACTTCTGGTCCCTGGGGACACCAGAAGTGGGCAGACTCGGGGGAAGGGCTAGCCGGTGCTGGAGAACGGGACCGGCCGCAGCGGCGCATGGGGCCAGCAGCCGCCGGGGCGGCGCACCGCCTCGACCATGACGTCGCTTGCGCACGGCGGTTGCAGGAGGAAGCCCTGGGCGGCATCGCAGCCGAGCTCGATGAGAACGTCAAGCTGGCCTTGACGCTCCACGCCCTCGGCCACCACGACCAGGTCGAGGGCGTGGGCGAGGCTGACCATGCCGCTGACCATCTTCCGGTTCTTGGTGTCCTCGTCGAGCCGCGAGATGATCGAGCGGTCGAGCTTCAGGGAGTCGACGGGCAACTGATGCAGGTAGGAAAGCGATGACCACCCTGTGCCGAAGTCGTCGAGGGCGATGGTGCAGCCGAGGCCCCGCAGGCGGGTGAGGTTGCCGATCGCCTCGCCCTCAAGGTCCATCACCGAGGACTCGGTGACCTCAAAGGTGATCCTGGACGGGTTCGCTCCGGTTCTCCCGAA
>JBKJUI010000072.1:0-10260 GCA_046590775.1 Acidimicrobiales bacterium | reverse complement strand
GTAGCCGCCGCCCCAGGGTTCGTTGCAGCGCTGCAGGGGCGTGACGCCGGCGGCCCAGAGGGGGAGGGGGGTGCGGGTCACGTAGCCGCCGGTGATCACCCCATACTGAAATCGGGTGCCGTAGAGGCCGACGGTGAGGCCGGCACTCTCGAGGGTGTCGGCGGCGGACTGGATGATCAGGGCGTTCAGGCGGGTGTCGGCGTACCAGGTGTCCGGGCCCTCGATGTCGAGCCACCACAGACGGGGGGCGAGGCCGTTGGCCCGCACGGTGGCGAGCGACGACTGGGCGGCCTCACGGCCGAGGGCGATGGCGATGCAGGCGCTGTCGGCCGCTGCGCAGCCGCCGGTGTAGCCCGCAGGCGGCCGGTTGAGGTTGATGTAGACGTCGAGCTGGTCGGGCGAGGCCCAGCGGGTGGCCTGGTCGACCAGGCAGGGGTTGGTGGTGAACGGGCGGCCGTTGTTGACGCCGACGACGGCGATGTCGAAGGGCCTGGCCGGGTAGGCCCGGCCGCACTGGGGCCAGGAGATGTCGTAGCCCCGCTCACCCGTCACGAACAGCTGGGGCGAGGGGTTGATGGCGATCCCGATGACCGACGCGGCCAGCGGTCGGCCGGCCGCCGACCCTGCGAAGCGGGCGTCGCCGTAGGTGAAGACGCCGCCGTCGCTGGCCGCCAGGGTGTACTCGGCGCCCGTCGGGGACGCCCCGATGTCGACGATCGGGCGGTTCAGCCGCACGCCGCCGGTGGACCCGAGGAAGCGGGCGCCGCCGAAGGCGAACACGCCGCCGTCGTCGGCCACCAGCCAGTACCCGCCGCCGGACGGCGAGGCGGCCATGCCCGTGATGGGGCGGTTCAGTCGCACGCCGCCGGTGGACCCGGAGAAGCGGGCGTCGCCGAAGGCGAACACGCCGCCGTCGTCGGCCACGAGCCAGTACCCCTGTCCCGACCTCGTGGCGGCCATGCCCCTGATCGGTCGGTTCAGCCGCACGCCGCCGGTGGACCCGAGGAAGCGGGCGTCGCCGAAGGCGAAGACCCCGCCGTCGTCGGCCACCAGCCAGTAGCCCCCGCCCGACGGCGTCGGCGCCATGGCCACCACGGGGCGGTTCAGCCGCTGGCCGCCGGTGGAGCCGGCGAAGCGGGCGTCGCCGAAGGGGAAGACGCCTCCGTCGGCTGCGGCCAGCCAGTAGCCCTTTCCGGTGGGGCTGGCGGCCAGGTCGACCACGGGGCGGAAGAGGCGGACGCCGGCCAGTGAGCCGAGGGCCGGGGCGCGGAACGCAAAGACCGAGCCGTCGGCGCCGGCCATCCAGTAGGCCGACGACGGCTGCGGCGGCGGATTCGGCGTCGGGGTCGGCGTGGGCGTCTGCGCCACGACGGCCGCCGCCGAGGCAGGCCTGGAGGTCGTAGACGCCACCCACGTCGGCAGCAGGCAGGCCACCAGAATCCTGAGCAGCCTGCTCTGCACGCGCCGCGTCTCCCTCAGTCCCCTGTGCCCCACCCTGAGTGAGCGTACCGAACGGTCAGCCGACCTCGGTCGGCACCGTTGCTCAGACCGTGGCCGGGGCGGCGCCGACGAGCCCCTCGAAGCAGAACGAGATGGCGGCGTCGGCCACCACGTCGGGCGCTTGGCCCAGGTGGATGAGCTGCACCCGGGCCAGGGCGTCGGTGACCCCGAGGATGCAGGAGGCCAGCACCTCGGGATCGGCCGGGGGGATGCGGGAGGTGTCGATGGCCTCCTGCAGGTGGCGCACGACGTCGGCCACCGCCACCTCGGCGCCGAGCCGGATGGCCGGGGCGAACGTCTCCTCGGAGCTGGCGAACTGGATGAGCGTGCACAGGTGGCGGTTGGCGTCGAGCCAGTGCATCGAGGCCCGGATGCCCTTCTCGATCCGGCGCAGCGGGTCAGGCTCGGGGCCGCACACCACCTGCTGGGCTCGGCGGATGTCGGTCTGCGCCTCGTGCAGGATCTCGAGGAGCAGCTCGTCCTTGGACCCGAAGTACCAGTAGAAGACGCCCTTGCCCACCCCCATGCCGTTGACGATCTCCGCGACCGTGGTGGGGTGGAACCCCCGCTCGGCGAACCGCCGCGCCGCGTAGTCCATCAGCTTGCGCTTGCGATCCTGGCCTCTGGGCGTCAGACGCCGCTCCATCGGGCGGACCGTAGGGGCTCTTGACCAAACGGTCAACAGCCGCGAGGCGGGGCCTTCGGCCCACCCGTTAGCCTGACGGTCTGATGACCTACTGGCTGGTGAAGGTGGTGCTCACCCCCATCCTCCGCTTCTTCTACCGAGTGCGGGTCGAGGGGCTCGAGCACCTGCCGGCCGAGGGACCGGTGATCCTGGCCTCCAACCACGTGTCGTTCTGCGACTCGTTCTTCCTGCCGATGGTGCTGAGGCGTCGGATCACCTTCGTGGCCAAGGCCGAGTACTTCGAGGACCCGAAGACGGCGTGGTTCTTCCGGGCCGCCGGCCAGATCCCCATCCGTCGCGACGGCGGCTCGGCCAGCGCGGGCGCCCTGGTCGCCGCCCGGGGCGTGCTCGACGCCGGCGGGCTCTTCGGCATCTACCCCGAGGGCACCCGCAGTCCGGACGGCCGCCTTTACCGAGGCCACACCGGCGTGGCCCGGCTCGCCCTGCAGTGCCACGCCCCGATCATCCCGGTGGCCATGATCGGCACCCGCGAGGCCCAGCCGATCGGCCAGGCGATGCCGAACCTCTTCGTCCCGATCACCATCCGCATGGGCCGCCCCCTCCGCTATGAGCACCTGTACGGCCGGGTCGACGACCGCCTCGCCCTGCGGGACATCGCCGACGAGGTGATGTACGAGCTTCGCGAGCTGTCGGGCCAGGAGTACGTGCCCCGCTACGCCAAGCGCAACGACGCCGAGAGCGCCGGGGCCGGCGCCGGCGAGCCCGTCCGGATCGGGTCGCTGGCCCAGCCGCCGGCGTTCGCCTCGGTGTCCTGACGGTCGGTCGGCTCAGGGCGTCCGTTCCGTCGTCGGTCCTCGGTCGAGGGAGGCCAGCATCCGGAGGCCCCGGATGCCGGGCAGGAAGAAGTACGCGCCGCCGCGCACGGCGACGAAGCTCGGCACCCCCCCAACCTTCCGGCGGAAGGGTGCGTCCTGCAGCGTGAAGCTCTTCCCGGCTTCGGGATCGTTCCCGAGCAGGGGGTCCTGCTCGTCGTAGAGCCCGCCGAACTTGGGGTTGTTGCACCAGCTTTGCTGGACGAACTCGAACTGGCGCTCGATGTTGGCGTTGATGCAGATGAAGACCAGGCCCCGGTCGCGCCCGTCGTCGGGGCCGAGGAGGTCTTCCAACCTCGGTCCGTACACGCGGCTGCGGCGCATGATGCGGTGGAGGTTGGCCAGCTCCAGCGCCCGCCCGGGCTTGGACCCGAGCGAGTCGCGGGGGTTGCTGCGGCGGATGTGGGCGCCGACCGGGCACCGGTGCCCGAAGGGATCGGTGGCCGCGTAGCCGAAGGCGTTGTCCTCCCCGAGGTCGGGGTCATCCCGGTGGGAGGCCCGAACGAGCGGGGCACCGCTGCGCCAGCGCCCAACCAGCTTGGCCCCCAGCCACTCCCGCCGCTCGGGGTCCTCCCTGCCCTCCGCATCCCTGGTGCTCTCTCGGAGAAAGCTCCAGAAGCCGGCGACGTCCTGGGCGAGGTGGCGGACCACCAGATAGGTCCCGTTGCGGCCGAAGCCATCCCCGGCGCCGCCGGGCAGCGCCAGCTTGGGCCACGGGGTGAGCTGTCCGTAGCCGTTCTCGCAGCCGAGGATGAACTCCCCGGCGGCGATCACCGACCGGCGGGCCTGGTCGCCGCCGAGCCTGGCCTCCTGGCCGCTCCCCCGGATCACCGGCTGGGACATCCCGTCGGCGAACCCGAAGTGCTCGACGCCGAACCTCCCGACGGTCATCCCTCCCTGCATCGGCTCCGGCGCCAGGCGCACGAGCAGCTCCAGGGCACCACCGGTGCGCAGGCTCGCCACCTCGTCGGCCTCGACCTGCTGCATGGTGGTCTCGTCCCTGGCGAACAGGAGCAGCACGACGTGGATCTGGCTCGACGCCGCCGCCCCGTCCCCCTGCGTCCCGCCCCACTCCCACCGGCCGGGATGGCTCGCTCCCCTGTCCCCGAGGAGGCGCTGGCGGTGGTCCGAGGTCATGCCCTGCTGAAACGGAGGCGAGAAGGTGCTCAGCTCGCCAGGGTCGAGTCCCAGGGCGGCGAGGCCGTGGGCGGTCAGGGCCACGTTGATGCACCGCACCGCCTCGGGCCCCTCGCTCGTCGTGACCCGGCTGACCAGGTCGCCGAGCCACCGTCGGGCGGCCTGGGGGTTGGCGACGCCGAGCAGCAGGTAGCGCGCCTCGGGCATGCTCCTGCCGTAGCCGCTGACCACGAGGCCCTGCACGTCGTCCTTCTCGATGGCGCTCATCGGGCGCGGGCCGGGCTCACAGGCGCCGAAGCCAGGCTTCGGTGGCCGAGGGGTCGAGGGGTGCGAAGAGGTCGTCCCGAAGCTGCATGTTGTTGCCGATGTCGACGGCGCTGATGTCGGGGTAGGCGCTGTACCAGACGTTGGTGCGCACCATGCTGGAGCGGGCGTAGGCCTTGAAGCGCGCCGCCTCCCTCGCCCCTCCGCCGACGAGCCACCTCGTCGTCGGGAAGCCCACCTCGTTCTCGGTGTTCGACCAGACGGCCGTCAGCCCGGGCGCGGCCAGGTCGATGAAGTCGTTCAGGTAGCTCTCCCAGCTGCCGTCGAAGTTGCTCAGGAACATGAGGCTCCGGTCCGGGGTGACCACCCAACGGGCGAAGTGGATCGACGTGATGCCGCCGAGAGTCCCCCTGTTCGTCGTGACCATGGCGATGACGTTGAGGACCCGGAGGACGACCCGGAGGATCACGAGCCGGAACCACCCTGGATTCACCCTGGTGACGCTGACCATGTGGTTCTGGCCCTGGTGGTCCTCGCGATCGCCGATGGCGTGCTCGTTGCTGATCCACGCCGCATAGGCCGACTGCCAGTCGGGATCGCGCCGGCGGTCCCGGCGCTCGTCGTCGGCCTCCGCGGCGCGCAGCTGCTGGACGGCACGGGCGCCGAGGCCGGCGACCGCGGCCAGAGCCACCCTGGAGAGGCGGGCCTGCCTCCGGGTCGACGACGGGCCGACCGCCACCTTGACCAGCCCGAGGACCGTCGCCAGCGCGGGCGTGAGGAGGAGGAGCACGACGTACCGGGCATCGATGGTGTGCCTGACGACGAACGGAGTCGGCGCCGGGGTGCGGGCCCAACCGAGGTCATCGGTGAGCGAGGCGCCGATCGACCGCCGGACCGCTCCCGCCTCCTGACTGCGCAGTGCCCCGTCGTGGTCATCGAGGAAGCGCTCGATGTGGTCGCGCAGGCGCTGCTCGCTGCGGATGTCCTTCACCGTCCGCCCCGGCCGGTTGACGTAGAAGGTGTCGGCCCCGATGTCGTGCCTGGTGAGGTACCTGAGCGCTGCAGACCGACCCTCGGCCCCGACGGGCGGGTAGCCGGCGCAGTGGCCGTAGACCCTGTCCACGCCCTCGCTCGCGACCTCGAGCAGGTGGTCGAGGAAGGCGCCGGCGCGGCCGTCGACGTTCCCCTCGAAGACCAGGTACGGGTCCATCGTGCCGACGTCGACGACGAAGAGGCTGGCGTAGTGCAGGTCCTCGAGCTCGGTGAACCGGAAGTGGCCGTCGCCCGCCACGTCGTCTCCGATCGCGTCAAGCAGCCGCACGAGGTTCCCCACCTCGCCGGTGGCGATGGGCGTCAGGATGGTGAAGGCTGACTGCCGCACGACCCACCTCCTGCGGTCGGCGAGGGGGTGTTCCCGTCGAAGTCGAGCAGGAGCCGGTCGGGGAACGGCCCGTCGTAGGTGATGGTCCCGACCGGCCCCGGGGCCCGACGGAGGCCGTCCAGCCGCAGCAGGGCGGCGACCAGCTCGGGGATCTGGATGACGTTGACGTAGCGCCCGAAGCAGGAGTGGAGCCCGGAGCCGAAGTGGAGGTAGGGCGGCGCCGGCCGATCGACCCGGAACCGGTAGGGGTCGCTGAACACCGAGGGGTCGAACATGGCGGGAAGCACGGCGGCATAGACGGTGCGGCCGGACGGGATGCTTCGCTCTCGCCTGGTGCCTGCTGCGAGCACCGTGGTGCGAGCCGCATGGCGGGTCAGCACCGGGTTGATCGGGTTGAAGCGGAGGGCCTCGAAGGCGTGGCGGCCGACCTCGTCGACGTCGCCTGCCGCCGCCGCCGTCCGGGCCCTGCGGAAGGCGGCCCCGCGGCGGAGCAGCTGGTCGACGGCGTGGGCGGTCGCCTTCGAGGTGGTCTCCACGGCGCCGACCACGACCCCGCAGATGTTGCGGCGCAACGCTTCGTCACTCAGGCGCGTCGCCTCGTCGTCTTGGAGGCGGACCAGGCGGGTGAGGACGTCGTCGGGTGCGGGTTCGCCGGCGGTGATCTGGCTCTGGCGGACGGCGATCAGATCGTCGGTGTAGGTGTGGAGCTCGGCGCTCGCCCGCTCACCGGCCCGGCGCACCCCCGGATCCCCTGCGCCGTTGAGGAACGCCTCGTGGAATATGGCCCGCATCCACCGCTTCGTGGTCTCCTCGTCGGGCCCCGGGATCCCGAAGTGGTGGGCGACGAGGCGGACGGCCGCCGGTCGGGCCAGGTCCTGCACGACGTCGATGCGGCGGCGGGCCCTTGCCTGCTCGACGAGCTCGGCCGCGGTGGAGGAAGCGAACGACCGGATCCGGTCAGCGTCCCCGTCGTGGATGCTCTGCTGGAGGATCGACCTCTCGCGCAGGAGCAGCGGCGAGCGGTCCATCCCGAGGACGAACGGCCCGTTCACGCGGTCCATCGCCGCCGCGTTGACCTCGGCGATGGTGAAGTCCTCGTCGCGGTCCAGGACCTCGGACACGTCAGCATGGCGGGTGACGAGCACGAGGTTGCGGAATGCGATGGTGGGCATGAAGCGGAGCAGCGGCCAGGCGAGCTTGCTGAGGAGCGGCCCGTTGTTGATCAGCTGGCCCCGCTGTCGGCTGTCTCCGCTTGCCCGCAACACGGCCGCTCCCGCCACTCTGGTCCCGCCTAGCCGGACCAGCGCGAAGGGTAGGGCCGCAGCCGCGGCCGCGCAACCGCCTCGGCTCACCATCCCGGGAGCCGCCACGGGATGGTCCTACGGACGAAACGCTTCCGTCACATGCCGTGCGTAGCCTGGAGCCATGCCGGTGTTCGTCCTGCGCGTCTGGGTCCCTGACCGCCCGGGCGCGCTCGGCGCGGTGGCCAGCCGAATCGGCGCCGTCCGGGGTGACCTCGTCGGCATCGACATCCTCGAGCGGGGTGCGGGCCGGGCCATCGACGAGCTGGTGGTCGACCTCCCGACCGCAGACCTGGTGCCCCTGCTGATCGCCGAGGTCGGCCAGGTCGACGGCGTCGACGTCGAGGACATCCGGCCGGCGCCAGCCACCGTGGTCGACCCCCGCCTCGACGCCCTGGAGACGGCTGCCGTCCTGTGCGAGCAGGAGGCCGTCGGTGGTCTGCTGGCTGCGCTGGTCAGCCGTGCCAGCCACGACGTCGAGGCCGAGTGGGCGGTGGTGCTCGACGTCGACGGCGCCACCAACCTGGCCGAGGTGGGCACGCCCCCGGCCACCCCGTGGCTGGCCGCCTACGTGCACGGGAGCCGCAGCAGCACCCGGGTGGCCGCCGCCGAGTCGGGCCCCGACGACGTGGCCTGCGCCAGCCTCACCCGCTCAGACCTGGCCCTGGTCCTCGGCCGTCGCGGCCGTCCCTTCCGGGCCCGCGAGCGACGCCAGCTGGCGGCCCTGGCCAGCATCGCCGACCACCGCTGGACCGAGCTGACCCGCCTCGAGTCGATGACGTCAGGGGCGTAGCCCGATCCGCTGGTGTCTTGGCGGTCGCCTCAGCGTGCCCAGCCGCAAGAACGTTTCACTGCTTCCAGCCAGATCTCGTAGGGACAGGCGGCGCCGGCCGCAGACATGGACGGCTCGAAGGTGCGATCGGCCGTCCAGGCCGCCGCCACCTCGTCGGTCGAGGACCAGACGCCCTCGGCCAGGCCGGCGAGGAAGGCGGCGCCGAGGGCCGTCGTCTCGGTGACGACCGGGCGGACGACCGGGACCTGGAGCTGGTCGGCCTGCAGCTGGAGGAGGAGGTCGTTGACCGACGCCCCGCCGTCGACCCGGAGCTCGAGGACCTGGCGGCCGGCAGACTGCGCCATGGCGTCGACCACGTCACGGGTCGAGAAGGCCATCGCCTCGAGCACCGCCCGGGCCAGGTGGGCCCGGCCCACGCCGCGGGTGAGGCCGAGCACCGTCCCCCTGGCGTACGGATCCCACCATGGTGACCCGAGCCCGGTGAAGGCCGGCACCACCACGATCCCGCCCGAGTCGGGGACCGAGCGGGCCAGCGCCTCGACCTCGTCCGAGGAGGAGATGACACCCAGGCCGTCCCGCAGCCACTGCACGGCGGCACCCATCACGAACACCGCCCCCTCGTAGGCGTAGGTGACCGGGCCGCCGTCGGCCAGCTGCCACGCCACCGTGGTCAGCAGGCCTTCGACGACCGGGGGGATCTCCTCGCCCACGTTGAGGAGGGCGAAGCCGCCGGTGCCGTAGGTGTGCTTCACCATCCCCGGGGTGAGGCAGGCCTGGCCGAACAGCGCCGCCTGCTGGTCGCCGCCGATGCCGCTCACCGGGATGCCGGCCGGCAGTCCGCACCCGTCGGCGGTCACGCCGTAGCGGGCGCTCGACGGCCGGACCTCGGGCAGGGCGGCCGCCGGGATGCCGAACAGCTCGCACAGCTCGGGGGACCACGCCCCGGTGCGCAGGTCGTAGAGGAGGGTGCGACTGGCGTTCGACGGGTCGGTCACGTGGGTCGCCCCGCCGGTGAGGTGGCGGACGACCCAGCTGTCCACCGTGCCGACCACCAGGTCGTCGTCGGCCTCGACGCCGCCCGGGCCCAGCATCCACTCGAGCTTGGTGGCCGTGAAGTACGGGTCGAGGACCAGGCCGGTGGCCTCCCGCACCAGCGGGAGGTGACCGGCCTCCGCCAGCTCGTCGCAGCGTGCGGCCGTGCGCCGGTCCTGCCAGACGATGGCCCGGTGGCGGGGGCGGCCGGTGGTGCGGTCCCACGCCACCGCCGTCTCGCGCTGGTTCGTGATCCCGACGGCAGCGATCGTGGTGCCGTCGCCCTCGAGGCGGGCATGCAGCTCGGCCAGCGTGACGCCGACGGCGTCGCTGATCTCGAGCGCGTCGTGCTCGATCCATCCCGGCCGGGGGAAGTGCTGGGGCAGCTCCCGGTAGGACCAGCCGACGACGGCCCCCTCCTCGTCGAACGCCACCGACCGGATCCCGGTGGTGCCGGCGTCGACGGCCACGACCACGCCCACCGGGCGCACCGTAGCGCCGGGACCGGGATGGCCTCCCCTGGCTCGCAGCAGCCAGACTGCGTCGCCGTGGGGGACGACGATCTCGGCGACCGGGAAGAGGTCGAGCTCGCCGCCCGCCTCCGCGTCGCCGTGGCCCGGCTGGCCCGCCAGCTGCGGCAGCGCACCATGGGCGGGCTCACCCCTTCGCAGCTCTCTTGCCTGACCTCGGTCGAGCGCCTGGAACCGGTGCGCCTGGCCGAGCTGGCCGCCAGCGAGGCGGTGGCCCCGCCCACCCTCACCCGGATCGTGGCCGCCCTGCTGGAGGTCGGCATGGTCGAGCGGCAGGCCGACCCCGACGACGCTCGCGCCGCCCGCATCTCGACCACCGCAGCCGGGCGCGACGCTCTCCAGCGCGTGCGCGAAGAGCGCACCGCCTTCCTCGTCGACCGCCTCCACGCCCTCCCCGAGGTGGACCAGCTCCGCCTTCCGTCGCTCGTCGAGCTGCTGGAGCACCTCGCCGAGACGTCCTCGTCCCCGAGCTGACCGGCCGAGAAGCTGTCCCAGGTCGCCCGCCGGTTCCGGGTGCCCCGCCGTCAGGCCTGGGCGCGGCTCTTCTTCGATGCGGCGGCGGCGCGGTGGAGGCGGTCAGCGACCGCCACCCCGACGCCGGCTTCGGGCGGGGGGACGGCCACCAGCACGTCGAGGCCCAGGCGGTCGGCTTCGCGCAAGCGGGCGTACAGGACGTTGGCATAGCCGGCGGGGTCCTCGTCGGCGACCAAGAGGATGACGCCCTCCGGCACGTCGACCGGCCCGGGGAGCAGGAGGCCTCGCTGTCCCTGTCCCGAGGCGGTCAGCTCGAGCGCCTCGGCGACG
>JBKJUI010000056.1:0-7093 GCA_046590775.1 Acidimicrobiales bacterium | reverse complement strand
GTGGTGGTGGTCGTCGGCGGCAGCGTCGTGGTGGTCGTCGGCGGCAGCGTGGTCGACGTCGTCGTGGTCGACGGCGGAGCCGGGACCTGGTAGCAGGTGGGCGGCACCTTGCGGTTGCCGCCGCCCCCGTGGTCGTTGCGGATGTCGCGGGCGAAGTTGCAGACCCAGGTGCCGACGACCAGGTCGGCGGGGGCGGTCCAGCTGAAGTAGATGTTCCCGACGGACTGGTTGATGCCGCTGAGGGAGGCGCCGTCGATCTGGGTGCCACCCTTGGTGAGGCGGGACTTGCTGTACGCCGGATTGGTCAGCACGCCGGTGGTCGGGTCGAAGTCGCTGGGAGAGAAGAACCCGGCGGGGTAGGTGACCACGCAGTCCTGGATGGTGAAGTTCTGCGTCCCGGGGTTCGTGTGCGGGTTGTCGAGATAGGTGAAGTGCACCGTGCCACCGGGCCCGAAGCTGGCGGGTGTGTTCAAGGCGGAGTTCAGGACCTTGCTCGCCGGCTCGCTGCCGGGGGTGGCGGCGATGGCCTCCAAGCAGGCCGGGCTCAGCACCTCGTTGGTGCTGTAGGTGTTCGTGAACCCGGCGGCCGTCTCCGGGTTGAAGGAGCGGGGGAAGCCCTCCCTGGCCGCACCCGCAGGGACGGCGGCGAGGGCCGCTGCGGCGAGGGCCAGCCCGATCACGGCGGCGACGCCAGCGCGCCGATCGACGCGACTTCCTTGTTCTCTGGACATGGTGGCTCCCACCGTTCCGCTTGGGTCACCGCATGGTGACGAAGGTTCCTGCTGGCCCACCTTGTGGGCCGATACCTGCTCTACCGCTCCGCTTGTCGACCACTGAGAGCGACAAGAGCGGGTCACCCCCGTTGGTGCTGCCCCCTCCTTAGCACCCAGGAGCAAACGGCGCAATGGGCCTTCCGTGAACTTCGAGCGCCAAAGTAGCGTGCCCCCATCATGACGACGAGGCGGCCCGGAAGGCGATGAAGAGACGTGGGCATCACTGACCAGGGCCTCGACTTCCTGCTCTCAGCCCGCCAGCAGGGGGTGGCCTTCGACCGGACGATGACCATCGGCCGCCAGTTCCAGCTGGTGGCACGGGACCGCCTGGCCGAGCTGCTGGGCCCGATGGCGAGCGAGGAAGCCCTGTCGGGCGTCCTGGACGTGCCGCACCCCTTCGCCGAGCCGCTGCTGCGCCTCCTCGGGGCCGAGGAGGTCTCGTCGATCGACGGGTCCGACTTCGAGGAGGCGACCCACGTGCACGACCTCAACACACCGGTGCCAGCCGATCTCCGCGCCCGCTACACCACCGTGCTCGACGGCGGTTGCCTCGAGCACCTCTTCGACTTCCCGACGGCTCTGCGCAACTGCATGCAGATGGTGGAGGTCGGGGGCCACCTGCTGTGCATGCCACCGGTGAACAACGCCGCAGGGCACGGCTTCTACCAGCTCAGCCCCGAGCTGTACTTCCGGGTGCTCAGCCCGGAGAACGGGTTCGAGGTGGAGCGGATGCTGATGGCCGAGGTGCACCCGAGGGCCACGTGGTACCGGGTCGTCGACCCGGCCGTGGTCGGACGGCGGGGGGAGTTCACCACCAGGCACCAGGCCTACCTTTACGTCCAGGCCCGGCGGATCGACGATCGTGACCCGCTGACCGTCGCGCCGGTGCAGAGCGACTACGACCAGCTGTGGCAGCAGGAGGGGCAGGTCGGGGCGGCGGACGCCGAGAGCGCCCCGGCGGGAAGGGCCGAGGCGCTGCGACGCGTGGCTCGGCGCCTCCCGATGGTCTACGTCCCGGTGCGCCGCCTCCGGAAGGCGGCGGGGCAGTACCGGGAGTGGCGCCAGCCCTACGACCCCCAGCTCTTCGAGCCGCTGGGCCGGCGCCTCAGCTGAGCTCGGCGGCCCCGGGGTCGGGCGCCAGGGGCAGGGGTGCGTACACCTCGGCCTTCAGACAGAGCCGGAGCAGCCCGCCCAGGACGACGGCGCTGGCCAGCACCCCCACCCACAGCGGCAGGAAGCCGCGTCCCACCAGCACGGCCAGGCCGCCGAGCAGCCCCTGGCAGCCGACGAGGGTCATCACCGCGTCGGTGGGAGTCCACCCGAGGGCCACCAGCCGGTGCGACAGGTGGTCACGCCCGCCGAGGTAGAGCACCCGCCCGTTGCGCCAGCGGGCCACCATCACCGTGGTGGTGTCGAGGACCGGGATCCCGAGGAGGAGGGCGGGCACCAGCCAGCTGCGGGGCGGAGCCTGGGCCGGGTCGACCTGGATGACCACCACGGCGAGCAGGAAGCCGAGGAACAGGCTGCCAGCGTCGCCCATGTAGATGCTGGCGGGCCGCCGGTTGTAGACGAGGAAGCCGAGGCAGGCGCCGACCAGGGCGCTGGCCGCGGCCGAGACGATGTACTGGCCCGAGGCGGAGGCGAGGACGAAGGCCGTGGTGGCCGAGACCGCGGTGAGGCACGCCGCCAGTCCGTCCATGTTGTCGAGGAAGTTGAGGGCGTTGGTCATCACGACGATCCAGACCACGCTGGCCACGCTGTCGATGACGGCGTTGCCGGTGATGTGGGCTCGCACGCCGACGCCTACCGCGACGGTGGCGGCGGCGGCCTGGATGGCCAGGCGGGGGAGGGGGTGCAGGTTCCGGCGGTCGTCGACCGCTCCGACGGCGCCCAGCAGCACGGCGGCGAGCAGCACGGCCGTGGCCCGGCCCGGAACGCCGACCACCGCCAGCTGGGCGAGCACGGCCCCGGCCATGATGGCGATGCCGCCCAGGTACGGCACCGGCACGACGTGGCTCTTGTGGCCGCCGGGGTGGTCGACGACCCCCTTGGCCACGGCGAGGCGGCGGACCACCGGGGTGCAGGCGGCCACGATGGCGCACGAGCCTCCGGCGGTGGCCAGGAGCTCGACGGTGGACATCGGGCTAGCGACCCAGGAGCCGGGTGCTGACCTGCTCGGCGCGGCTCTCGGCGATGACGTCGTCGAGGATGTCCTCCAGGCTGCGGCCGGTCTGCCAGCCCGTGAGGTCCCGCAGCTTGGTGGTGTCGGGCACCCGCCGCCGCATGTCCTCGAAGCCCTTGGCGTAGGCCTGCTCATAGGGGATCATCACGATGTCGGACGCCGACCCCGTGCGCTCGCGGATGAGCTCGGCCAGCTGGAGCATCGTGATCTCCCGGTCGCCGCCGATGTTGAACGGCTCGCCGACGGCGGCCGGCTCGTCGAGGAGGCGCAGCACGGCCTCGACCGTGTCGCTGACGTGGCAGAAGGTTCGGGACTGCCGGCCGTCGCCGTGGACGGTGAGTGGCTCGCCGGCCAGGGCCTGGCGCACCAGGCGGGGGATGACCATCCCGTAGGCCGGGCTCTGGCGCGGTCCCACCGTGTTGAAGAAGCGGGCCACGATCGTCGGGAGCCCACGTTCGCGGTGGTAGAGGAAGGCCAGGATCTCGTCGACGGCCTTGGCCGTGGAGTACGACCACCGCTCGACGCTCGTTGGCCCGAGGACCCGGTCCATCGTCTCGGTGAGCGGACCGGCGTTGTTCTTGCCGTACACCTCGGAGGTGCTGGCCACCAGGACCGGGCGCTGGTAGCGGCGGGCGGCCTCGAGGACCGTCTCCGAGCCCTGGATGTTGGTGGTGAAGCTGCGCAGAGCCTGCTCCACGATCAGCTTGACGCCCACGGCGGCGGCCAGGTGGATGACCGAGTCGCACTCGTGGACGGCCTCGTCGACCACCATCCCGTCGAGGATCGAGCCCTGGACGAAGCGGAAGTGCGGGTGGGCGCCGACGGCGTCGAGGTTGGCCAGCCGGCCGGTCGACAGGTTGTCGAGGGCGACGACGTGGTCGCCCCGCCCCAGCATGGCTTCGGTGAGGTGCGAGCCGATGAAGCCGGCCCCACCGGTGATCAAGTACCGCTTGGTCACGGTTTGCCCCCGTTCGCGTCGCGCCTGGGGCAGGCTACACAAGTCCTCGCTCAGCGTGTTGAAGCTCGGGAACGACCGCGTTCGGCACCGGAGGGTGATTACGCTCGTCCTGCATGTCTTCAGGCGCGGGCCGGGACGCCTCACTCCGGCACCAGATGGCCGTGCTCCGGCGGCGATGGCCGGTCATTGTGCTGCTGGCGGCCCTGGCGTGCGGCACCGCGGCGTGGCTGACCAAGCGCCAGCCCCCCGTCTACCAGGCCACCGCCTCGGTGCTGCTGCAGCCGAGGGCGGCCGAGCTCCTGCTGGGCGGGACCGGAGGGAGCAACTTCTCCGAGACGGGGAACGAGGCGGCCACCGAGATCGAGGTCATGAAGTCGCAGGTCGTCACCGACGCCGTGCGGGCCAAGCTGGGTCGCAGCCCGCAGGTGGTGATCGAGGCTCGCGGCTTCACCGACGTGCTGGACATCCGCGCCAGCTCGACCGACCCGGCCACTGCGGCCACCGAGGCGACGACGTTCGCCGAGGTGTACGTCGAGCAGCGCCGGTCGCAGCGGGTTGAGGACCTCGGGAAGACGGGCGAGCTGATCCTGGCCCAGATCACCGACCTGGACAAGCGCATCGGCGACCTCGAAAGGCCGCTGCGCGAGATCGACGCCCGGCTCGGGTCGACAGCCGACCCCAAGGCCCTGGCCCAGCTCTCGCAACAGCGGTCGGCCACCGCCGACGCCATCCGGGCTGAGCGCGGGACGCTGGAGAGCCGGCGGTCCTCCTTCGACGACCAGCTGAACCGGCTGCAGGTCCTGTCCGGCGTCGGGATCTCCGGCGGTGTGCAGCTGGTGTCCAAGGCCTCGGTGCCCACGGCGCCGATCTCGGCCAGCCCCCTGCGCAACGGCGCCCTCGGACTGGTCGGTGGCCTGGTCACCGGCCTCGCCCTCGCCTTCCTCCTCGACCAGCTCGACGACCGGCTCCGCCGCAAGGAGGAGCTGGAGTCGGCCGCCGGCGTCACCGTCCTCGGCCTGCTGCCCCGGGTGAACCGCCGCCGAGCCCGCCAGGGCGTCATCACCCTGATGAGCCCCAGCTCACCCACCGCCGAGTCCTACCGCACGCTGCGCACCAGCCTGCAGTTCATGGCCATCGACCGGCCCATCCGCTCCCTCCAGGTGACGAGCCCGACGACCGGCGAGGGCAAGACTACGGTGGTCACCAACCTGGCGGCCTCGTTCGCCCAGGCCGGCCAGCGGGTGATCCTCCTCGACTGCGACCTCCGTCGATCCAAGGTCCACGAGCAGTTCGGAGTCTCCAACGAGCGCGGCTTCACCTCGGTGCTGCTCGATCAGTGCGCCCTGGCCGACGTCATCACCACGATCGACGACGAGCCGTTCCTGGCCATCGTGCCGGCCGGCCCCGTCCCGCCGAACCCGAGCGAGCTGCTGTCGTCCCGCCGCGCCCTCGACATCCTCGACACCCTGCGCGAGAACTGCGACATCCTGCTCATTGACTCGCCGCCGGTGCTCCCGGTCACCGACGCCCTCGTCGTCTCCCGCCACGTCGACGCCACCATCCTCGTGGCCCGGCCGAAGCGGTCGACGAAGCGGCAGGTGACCAGGGCCCACGAGCTGCTCGACCAGGTCGGGGCGCCGCTCGTCGGCACCGTGCTCAACGGCGTGGTGCACGACACGAGCGACGGCTACGGCTACGGCTACGGCTACTCGTCCTACAACCCGCCGGGGGCCCGGGCTCCCCGCCTGACGCGGAGCCAGCGCAACGGGGCGGCCTCGACGCCCGTCAACGGGGCCGCCTCGGCACCGGCCAACGGCGCCGTGGTCGAGCTCGAGGATTCAACCGGCACCGAGCGCTGATCAGGCTCTCCGGAACCAATCGAGCGTGCGGGCCAGGCCGTCGGTGAAGGGGACCGGGTCGACGGTCGGGAACAGGTCGTGCAGGCGGCCTGCGTCGGCCTGGGAGTGCCGGACGTCGCCTGGGCGCGGATCGACGTGGTGCCGCTCGATGGGGTGGCCGAGCAGCCGCTCGAGCTCGCTCAGCACCTCGAGCAGGGTGACGCGCGAACCGAAGGCCAGGTTCACCGGGCCATCGGCCGTGATGCACCGGGTCACGGCGTCGGCCACCACCCGCACGACGGTGCCGACGTAGGTGAAGTCACGGCTCTGCCGGCCGTCGCCGTGCACCTCGGCCGGGCGGACGGCCAGGGCGGCGTCGATGAACCGGGGCACCACCGCGGCGTAGTCGTGGTCGGCCGGCTGGAGGGGCCCGAACACGTTGAAGAAGCGCAGCGCGAGGACCGGCAGCCCGAAGCTGCGCTGGTAGGCGAGAGCGGTCGCCTCGGCGGCCAGCTTGCTGGCTGCGTAGGGCGAGACGGGCGCCGGCACCAGGTCCTCGTGCTTGGGGAGGGTCGGGTTGGCGCCGTAGACCGACGAGGACGAGGAGAGCACCAGGTGGCCGACGCCGGCCACCCTGGCAGCCTCGAGGACGATCGCCGTGCCGGTGGCGTTCACCTCGTGGGTGGCCAGTGGATGGGCCAGCGAGCGCGGCACCGATCCGCGGGCAGCCAGGTGCACCACGGCGTCGGCCCCCGTCAGCACGTCGTGCACCAGGGGCTGGTCGAGGATGGATCCCTCCACCAGCTTCACGGCGAGGCCGTCGAGGTTGGTGGCCCGCCCGGTGGACAGGTCGTCGAGGGCCAGGACGTCGTGTCCCTCCTCAGCCAGCGTGCCGCACAGGTTGGCACCGATGAAGCCGGCGCCACCGGTGACGACGACCCTCACAGATGCTCGACAGTAGGCCCTTGCATCACGTGTCGAGTGTCGAGCGTGTAACGGCTGGCGGCGGCCAGCGCGTCGAGGTCGAAGGCGTTGTGGTCGACGAGAAGCACGACGGCGTCGGCGGCCGCCGCCTCCTCCACCGCGGCCTGGACCAGGGCGCACCCCGGAGGGGCCTGGGAGGCGGGCACGTGGGGGTCGGCGGCGCAGACGTTGGCGCCGAGGGCGATGAGCTGCTCGGCCACCTGGCGGCTCGGCGACTCGCGGGCGTCGCCGGTGTTCTTCTTGTAGGCCATGCCGAGCAGGAGGATCCTCCGGCCCCGGACCGACTGGCCCCGATCGTTGAAGGCGGTGGTGAGCCGGCGCACCACGTAGTCGGGCATGTGGTCGTTCACGTCGTTGG
>JBKJUI010000045.1:0-3801 GCA_046590775.1 Acidimicrobiales bacterium | reverse complement strand
AAGGCGACGCCCGCGGCCGCCACCCCACCGAGGAGGAGGAGGCTGCAGACGACGACGTGCGGGCCTCGGCCCCAGGAGCCGGCCACGGCGACGGCGGCGGCCGTCGTCTGGGCGGCCACGCCGGCCCACGCGGCCTGCATCACCCACCGACCGGTCCCCTCCGGCGCCAGCGCCACCGGCTCCCTGGCTGTTCTGTCCGGTCGGTCCGGTCGGTCCGATCGGTCCGGCTTGGCCGACCTGGTCGGCTTGGGATCGGCACCGCTCATCGCCACGGCCCATCTGCGTCAGGGCCGGCGGCGGCGGCCCGGCTCTCGGCGGCCAGGAGGGCCGCGTCGAGCCGGGTGGCCAGGTGGTCGTAGGAGTGCTGGTGCTCGACTCTGGCCCGGGCGGCACGCCCCAGCCGGCGGGCCAGCACCGGGTCGGCGACGAGCGGCAGCAGCGTGGCGGCGACGGCATCGGCATCGGCCGGCCGGTCGCACACCAGACCGGTGACCCCGTCGACGACCGCCTCGGAGGCGCCGCCGCTGCGGCCGGCCAGGGCGGGCACCCCACAGGCGGCCGCCTCGAGGAAGACGATCCCGAAGCCCTCCTGCTCGAGGCCGAGCCACCGGTCCCGACAACACATGGCAAAGGCGTCGGCGCTGCCGACCAGCAGCGGAAGCTCGGCGTCGGGGACCCGCCCGAGGAAGCGCACGGGGGCGCCGCTGCGGCGCGCCTCGCGCTCGAGCCGGCTCCGGTCCCGGCCGGTCCCGGCCACGGCCACCACGAGCCCGGGAAGGCGGTCGGCCAGCCGGGCGCTGGCCCGGAGCAGCACGTCGAAGCCCTTGCGTGGCACGAGCCGGCTGACGCCGACGACGAGCGGAGCGTCGTCGGGCAGGCCCAGCCGGCGCCGGGCCTCCTTGCGCTCCACCTCCTGCAGCGGGCGGAAGCGGTCGACGTCCACCCCCGGGGGCACGACGGCCACCGGCGGCAGGTTGGCGGCGCCGCCGACGCAACGGGCGGCCTGCTCGGCCGGGTAGCCGCCGGCGCACACCAGCAGGCTGGCGCCCCGCACCACACGGCCCAGGAGGCGGTCGAGCCCCGGGAGTGACGCCGGCACGGTCACCTCGGCGCCGTGGAGCACCACGGCGTAGGGAAGGCCGAGGTGCGGCCCGACCCAGCCGAGCGGGAGCGCCGGGTCGAGCACGACGAGGCTCGCCGACTGGCGCCGGGCGTGCCGCCGGATGCGGGACGAAAGCCCCGGATGGGGCAGGAGGACGGGCTCCCGGGTGCGGGTGACCGGCAGAGGGGCGGCGGCGTCGAAGGCCGCCGCCCCGTCGTGGGGGGTCGTGAGGACCGAGGCCCGACCGGCCGGCAGGCGACGCCACAGCTCCCACAGGTACGACTGGATCCCGCCCACCTTCGGGGGGAAGTCGTTCGTCACGAGGAGGGTGGCCACGGCGGCTCCCACCGTAGGTTCCCATGGAGGTTGAAAGGCCGCCCTCCCCCGGGTAGGGCACAGCCGGTCCAGGCGTGGCAGGCTGGCGCCGCCGAGGGAGGAACGAGCGATGGCCAGGCGTGCACAGCAGGGTTCGGTCGTTCGCTGCCCCTACTGCGAGGCCTCGCTCCCCCACGTGGCCGCCGAGTGCCCCGAGTGCCGGTTCCCGCTCACCATGGCCGCCGCCGACTGCGGCCTCCGGCCTCCCGAGGACCCCCGACCCATCGCCGCCACCATCCAGAGCGGTCTCCTCGGCCCGGCCTCGGCCCGGGGCGCCGCCTCCCGGTCCCGACTCCCCCGGTTCCACGACAGCCGCAGCCACCGCATGCGCATCACCGCCTGGCTCCTCGGGGTCACGGCGATCCTGCTGCTGCTCGCCGCCGTCGGCGCCCTGCTCACCGCCTCCTCGCCCGACGCCGCCGGCGACCGCACGGCCAACGCCAACCTGCTCACCGCCCTCCAACGGGCCAGAGGCGACGTCGGCTACCGGCGCGAGGCGCTCGTCGTCCCCGTCGCCGGGAGCCTGCCGTCGAGCAACGACGTCGAGGTGAGCGTGGAGCAGGTCGAAGGCTCGTGGTTCGCGGCGACGAAGTCGAGCAGCGGCCGCTGCTGGCTTCTGGCCGTTCAGCTGGCCGCGGGAGTGCCGCTCGGCGGAACCCTGGGCCGGGACGAGCCCTGCACCGGGGCCCAGGTGCGCCTCCGCCTGGACAAGAAGCTGGCCACTCCCAAGGAGGGCTCGCCGTGAAGCTCCTGGTCACCTGGTAGCTGGAAACCACCTAGCCGGCGTCGAGGTAGACGCCGGAGCGTGAGGCGCCTGTGCTGGGCCCGTTCAACCCGACTGCCTGACATCGGCCGCCCCAGCGGCGCTCTCACCCCGCCCCGCCCGGGCTCGGGCATCATGAGGACATGGTGGTGCTGCAGGTCCTGGCCCTCGTCGGCTACAGCGGGTTCCTCACGGCGACGTTCGGATGGCGGACCCTGCAGACCAAGCGGGCTACCGGCGAGTCACGATGGCGGCAGCCCATCTCACGAACCGACGCCATCGGCGAGACCGTGTGCGCTGCCGGGTGCGACACCCTGGTCACCGCCGGTCCCTTCGCCCGGATCCGCAACCCCTTCTACCTTCGGTGCTTCCTTGCCTCGGCGTCGCCGAAGTCATCGTCCGAGGCGTCGAGGAACCCTCCTCGCCCAAGCCCACGGCGTCTCAGAACGCACCCACGGCACCGTTTCTGAGGCAGAGCCGCTGAACGGACCCCGACAAGCTGGGTGAACGGCGAGCCTCGTCCGCCCCCGAAGGACCACCGTACCGACGTGCATTCAGGATCCTGCGCCGATCCTCCTCACCGGCCCTGTTGGACGGCGGGGAGGTTGGCACCGGCAAGCTGTCAGGGCGCTTCGTAGTACCCGTAGGCGTCGAGGATGAGGTGGCAGGAGGCGTTGGCGCTGATGAACACATCGACCGACTTGACGCCGAAGGCGGTTCCGGCCACGGCACTCGTCACCATGTTGGCGTGGATCTGGCCCGGGCCCCACCAGTTGATGATGCTGGTGTTCGGGCGGGGGACCCCGGTCGGGTGGACCACCAGATAGCCGCTTCCGTCGGTGTCGGTCACGGTCATGTTCATGAGGATGGCGACGATGTCTTCGTCCACCGCGCCAGGTGCGAGGGGCGGGTTCGTGACGGGCAGGACGATGGTCCGGGTCGTGCCGGCTGAACCCCCGACCAGCAGGCCCGGCGCCGATTGCCCCATTGGCGACGCCGACAGGCGGGAGTCGTACTGGCGGACCGGGTTGTTGAAGATCTCGAAGAGCCCCGTCCCCTGCGGGGCGTGGGCAGCGCCGGCTGGCCCCGCCCGGAGCACGCTGAGGAGGCCACCACCAGCGATGACGCCAGCAGTTGCTCCAGCGACTCGGAACAGGTGCCGGCGGCTTGTGGGCTCGGCGGGTGTTGCGGTGTCGTCCTGGTTCGGTTCATCTGACAGGGTTGGTTCCTCCCCTTGATGGGCCCGCTACCGAGTCGGGGCGGCGTTGTGTTGCTGCAGACCACCTGACGAAGCCCGTAGGCGCCTGCCGAAGCCTGGTGGCGTGGCCGCTCCCCCAAGGTCCGCCCACCCCGCCGATCCCTGTGCCCAAGGCGGGCACAGGGATCGGCACATCGGCCCTTGGGACGGGGTGAGCAGCTATTCAGGAGCTACTGGGAGTCCCTGTGCTTGTTACCGGCCCCAGCCGCTGTAGCTGTCGTTGCTGTAGGTGGCGGTGCCGTCGGCGCTCCAGTCGATGCGGATGCTGGAGCTGTTCCACTCGTCGGAGCAGCCGTCGCGGTC
>JBKJUI010000038.1:0-6255 GCA_046590775.1 Acidimicrobiales bacterium | reverse complement strand
CGCTGGCCGGCGTCACCGCATTGCTGGCCATGACCGCGTCCTGCGCGCCCGGCGTCACCGTCGTCGGGATCGACAACGGGTACGGCGCCGCCTGCGCCGCGGCCCGCGCCATCCGCCCCCGATGACCACGGGGATGGGGGGCGTTGGCGGGGTGAAGGTCGCCTGGTTCCACTGCTTCTCGGGGATCGCCGGGGACATGGCCCTCGGCGCCCTTCTCGACGCCGGCGCCGATCTCGACGAGGTGTGCGCGCTGGTGGACCGCCTCGGGATCTCCGGCTGGTCGGTGAAGCCCGAGCCCGTCCTGCGCGCCGGTCTGGCCGCCACCCAGGCCGGGGTCCGGATCCGCGACGACCAGGTGCACCGCACGTTCTCGGCCATCGAGGCGGTGCTGGCCGACGCAGCGCTGCCGCCCCGGGTGCACGACCGAAGCCTCGCCGCCTTCCTGGCCCTGGCCGAGGTCGAAGGGGCGCTGCACCGCCGCCCGCCCGCCCAGGTCCACTTCCACGAGGTGGGCAGCCTCGACGCCATCGTCGACGTGGTCGGCACCTGTGCCGCCCTCGAGGTGCTCGGTGTCGACGAGGTCCGGGCCTCGACGGTGGCCACGGGCACCGGCATGGTGCGGGCCGCCCACGGCCTGCTCCCCAACCCGGCGCCGGCCACCGTCGCCCTGCTGGCCAGGGCCGGCGCCCCCACCCAGGGCCGGAACACCACGGTGGAGCTGACCACGCCCACGGGCGCGGCCCTCCTGGCCGCCCTGGTGCCGCCTGGCGGCTTCGGGCCGCTGCCCGCGCTGGTCCCGACCGCGGTGGGCTACGGCGCCGGCAACCGTCAGATCGACGGCACGCCGAACGTCACCCAGGTCGTGGTCGGCCGCTCGGTCGAGGGCGGCAGTCCAGCCCTCGAGGGCCAGCCCCTCACGGTGGTCGAGGCCAACGTCGACGACGCCACGGGCGAAGCCCTCGGGCACGCCATATCCGCCCTCCTCGACGCCGGTGCCGCCGACGCCTGGATCACCCCGGTGGCGATGAAGAAGGGCCGGCCCGGCCATGTCGTCAGCGCCCTGTGCGATCCGGCCCTCGCCGCCCAGGTGGCGGCGGTCCTGGCCGCCGAGACGGGCAGCCTCGGCGTGCGGGCCACGCGGGTCGACCGCATCGCCGCCGAGCGCCGCGTCGAGCAGGTCGACGTGGGCGGCGAGCCGGTGCGGGTCAAGGTCAGTCCGGGGCGGACAAAGGCCGAGTTCGACGACGCGGCCCGGGCCGCCCGGGTCCTCGGCCGACCCGCCCGGGAGATCGTCCAGCTGGCCGAAGAGGCATGGCGTCGGCGGGGCCCGGGCGGAGCGAGCGAGCCGGACGGCCTCGAGCCTGACGCCGGCTGAGGCGGCCTCTCGGGGACCGAAACGTTTCGGCACTTGTGGCGCGTTTGCTGACGTTGCGCGACAGTCTCTCTCACTTCCCCTTGCGGCGAAAGGAATCCCATGGCCAAGGCGACCAAGAACCTCCAGTACGTGCTCCTGCCAGCGACCGGGCTCAGGGCGGGAGGGAGGGGCGCCAACCCCGACGCCCAGGCCTTCCTGCGCAGCGTCGGCATGGCCGGGGCCTCCTCGGCCAGCGTCGAAGGGGAGCGGGTGCCGATGACCGTGATCGACTCGATCGGCGAGGACGGCCCCAAGCTGGTCGAGCTCTCGGAGCAGTCACAGCTCGCCGTCCGGGCCCTCCTGCCCTCGCTGCGCCTGGTGCCGGTCAGGTACTACGAGCCAGCCGTCGCCCCGCTCAGGCAGGCGACGACCAAGGCGATGCGGGCGGGGGCGAAGGCCCCCGTGATCACCGTTCGGGTGATCTCCAAGACCGGGGGCAAGCCCGTCGCAGGTGCCATCGTCGTGGCGCTCACCGACGTGGACAACAGCGTCGGCGCGCAGGGCGTCACCGACGGGCAGGGGCGGGTCAAGCTGGCGCTCGGCGCGGCCAGCGTCAAGCTCGAGGGCATGTACGTGTACCCGGCCGACGCCTACTGGACCCTGCGCCGACGGAACTTCACCATCAGCAACGGCGCCGAGGTGACCCTGCTGCCGCTCGAGCTCGGCTACACCGACTGCCTGCGCCACTTCTACGACACGCCCCCCCTCACCGTCGGCCGGGGCGTGACCGTCGGCGTCCTGGACACCGGGATCGCCGAGCATCCCGACCTCGTCATCAACGGCGGGGCCAACACGGTCACCGGTGAAGACCCGAAGGACTTCGGCGACAACGGCAAGGGCGGCCACGGCACCCACGTGGCCGGGATCATCGCCGCCCGTGGCACGGCGCCGAAGGGCGTGCGCGGCGTGGCCCCCGGCGTCAAGCTCCGGTCCTACCGGGTCTTCGCCAGGAACAGCGGCAGCGCCTCCAGCTTCGCCATCGCCAAGGCCATCGACCAGGCGGTCCTCGACAAGTGCGACCTGCTCAACATGAGCCTCGGAGGCGGCGAGGCCGACCCCGTGCTCACCGCAGCCATCAACGACGCCCGTGACGCCGGCAGCCTCTGCATCATCGCCACCGGCAACGGCGGCCGTCAGCCGGTCAGCTTCCCCGCTCTCGTGGAATCGGCCCTCGCCGTGTCGGCGATGGGCCGCAAGGGCACGTTCCCGACCAGCGCCGCCGAGGTCGAGGACATCGCCGGCCCCTACGGCACCGACAAGAAGAACTTCGTCGCCGGCTTCAGCAACATCGGTCGCGAGGTCGACCTCATCGGGCCCGGTGTCGCCATCATCTCGACCGTGCCCACCGGCCACACCGAGATCAGCGGCACCTCGATGGCTTGCCCGGCCGTGGTCGGGGCGGCGGCCAAGGCGCTGGCCGGCTCGGCCGTGCTCAAGAAGAAGCGTGACCGCGCCCGCTCCGACGCCATGGTGAAGGCCATCCTGGCCACGGCCAAGCCGCTCGGCTTCGGCCCCACCTTCGAGGGCCACGGCCTGCCGCTGCCGAAGTAGCCGATCGGTGGCCGGCCCCAGGTTCGTCCTCCGCTATCGCGGGCAGGGTGCGGTGCCCGACGCCGACGTGGCCCGGGTGGCCGAGCTGCCCGAGGCCGTGGTCGTCGACGCCTCACCGCGGATGCTGCTCGTCGAGTCGGATCCGGACGCGCTGCGGGCGCTGGTCGACTCGCTGCCCGGCTGGGACATGGCGCCGGAGCGGGGCTTCCCGCTGCCCGACACCCGGAAGCGGGCCGGGCACCCGCCGGAGCCGGACGGCTCATGAGGCGCGCCGTCGTCGTCGTTGGCTAAGTTCAGCGTTGCCGGGCCGGCTGACGGCTCGAGGGACGGGGGAAACAGGAACCATGGCGGGTACGGGCGAGCTCTTCAAGAACAGCGACGGCAAGTGGTCCTTCCGGGTCCTCACCTCCAAAGGCGACGTCGTCGCCGTGAACGAGGGCGACGGGTTCACCTCGAAGGCCGGGGCCAGGGCCACGCTGGCCAAGTTGCTGAAGGGTGGCTACAACGGGCCCATCACGGACGCGGCGACCATCGCCTGCGGCGCCGAGATCACCGAGAACACCACCCTCGAGGGCGACCTGATCTGCAGCGGCAGCCCCGCCCTGATCATCGCCGCTGACAACGTCACGCTCGACCTCAACGGCTTCACCATCACCGGCAAGGGCGCCCTCAGCAAGGGTGGTCCGGCCATCCTGTTCCGAAACGTGAAGGGGAGCACCGTCCAGAAGGGCACGGTCAGGGGCTTTGGGGCCGGGGTCGCCATCATGGGCGGGGCCAACAACGTCGTGCAGAACATGACGACGGTCGACAACATCGGGGCCGGCGACGGGGACTTCGGCGACGGCATCACCATCAGCGACTCGAGCGGCAACCGCGTGCAGGGCAACACCGTGGTCCGCAACGGCCCCTACAGCGGGATCTCCCTGATCGGTGCCTCGACCAAGAACGAGATCCGGAACAACGTCGTCACCGACAACAACATGCTGACCGTGGGGCCCCCGGGCGGCGGCCGCCAGACCATGGGCATCCGCATCGAGGGCCCGGGCTCCAACGACAACAAGGTCCTCGGGAACACCGTCACCGGCAGCGGGGCCGAGGGCATCGTGATCCTGCCCACGTGCAACGACCGCGAGAAGGGTTGCGTCGGCAGCAAGCCCAACGAGGGCAACGAGATCTCCGACAACGTCAGCCACCGCAACGGCACCAGCGGCCAGGGCAGCGGGATCCGCCTGTTCTGCGTGGCCAACCCGGTGGCGGCCACCGACACCACGGTCAAGAACAACGAGACCAACGAGAACACGACCCACGGGATCGAGATCGACGCGGCGGGCAACGCCCAGCCCGGCCCCACCAACAACCGGGTGAGCGGCAACCGGGCCCGCGACAACGCCCAGTTCGACGGCTTCGACGGCAACCTGGCCCCGAAGTGCAACGCTAACACCTGGGAGTCCAACGACTTCGGCCGGGTGAACCAGCCCTGCGTCTCCGGCAAGCCCCCCAAGTCCGGCTGACTAGACCTCGCGGCCCTCCATGGCCAGCTCGTAGGCCGGGCAGGCCTCGGTGCAGTCGCTGTCGACGCCCTCGGGTGGGAAGCAGTGGGGGCAGTCGGGGCCGCACTCGCCGTGGGCGGTGCGCTGCAGCTCCTCGAAGGAGCTGATGAAGTCGAGCGCCCCCTCCTTCTGGCCCAGCTCGGAGAGGCGGTAGCGGTCGCCGATCCGGACGACGTACCCGTCGACGACCATGCCGTCGAGGTGCTCGAGGCCGGTGTCGGCGTCGACGCCGAGGAAGCGCTGGAGGATCTTGGTGTCGACCTCCTCGCCGAAGCCCTCGCCACGCATCCAGACCATCACCTGGAGGATCTCGCTCCGCCAGTACATCGCCTGCAGCGCGGAGCGGCCGGGGGGCGCACTCCCAATGGATTGGTCGGACATGCGGATGCCTCCTCGTAGCGGCGCGCCACTTCTCCTGGCCGAGAAAGCGTACATCCTCAGCCGGGGCTATCGGCCTCGTCAGCCACCTGGAGCGACAGCGAGTTCATGCAGTACCGCTGGCCGGTCGGCGCCGGGCCGTCGTCGAACACGTGGCCCAGGTGGGAGCCGCACCGGGCGCAGCGGACCTCGACCCTGACCATGCCGTGGGCCCGGTCCTCGCGCACCTCGACGGCGTCCTCGGAGAGGGGCTGGAAGAAGCTGGGCCAGCCCGACCCCGACTCGTACTTGGTGGCCGAGGAGAACAGCGGGTTGCCACAGGCCCGGCAGGTGAAGGTGCCGTTGCCGTGCCAGTCGACGTACTCGCCGCTCCAGGCCCGCTCGGTGCCCGCCTGGCGCAGCACCTCGTACGCCTCGGGCGAAAGCTCGGCCCGCCACTCCTCGTCGCTCTTCTCGACCTTGTGCGTATCGTCTGCCATGCCCCGATCTTTGCTCGCCCCGGCCGGCTAGGCCGACCGGAGCCGTGACCGCCGCCGAGACCTCGACCGCGCCGACCGGTGCCGGGCGCCGGCTCCTGGCGCTGGCGGCCAAGGTCCTCTTCTACGCCTACGCCCTCACCTGCCTCGTGGCCGGGACCTGGGGCGCCTTCGGTGCCCGCCTCGACTTCCCCATCCTGCTGAACCAGCCGCTGGCGGGCCTCGACCCGCAAGGCCTGAAGGACGTGCTGAGCCAGTACCGCTTCCTGCGGGCCATCGAGGCCGGGTTCGGCCTGTTCGCCCTCCGCTACCGGAAGGAGATCTTCACCACGCCCACCTACAACCGGCTGTTCCTCTGGTGGATGGCCTTCGGGATCGTCGGGCGCCTGGTCGGCATCGTCTTCGAGGGGATCCCCGGGCCGCTGGCGCTGGTGGCCCTCGCCGGCGAGGCGGCCGGGCTTCTCGCCATCTTCTTCGACACCAGGCCGGCGAGGGCGAGCACCGGCCGGAATCGGTAGCGGGGCGGCTCAGGAGTGTCCTGAAGTAGAGCCCACGACACGACTCGCCGCACGCATCGTCGAAAGGTCACAGCGGTGGCATGTGTCGTAGGAGCGAGTACTTCAGGATGCTCCTCAAGCCAGGCGGCGGCGGACCAGGCGGGTGGCGGTTGCCGCCATCCGCACCCGCCCGGCGAGGTCGGAGGCGCCGGACGGCTCGAAGGAGGCGAGGATGCGAGCCGCATCCCGCTTGCCGAGCACCCGTTCGGCGGTGGCCGTCGGCGCCGGCGCACCCATCGGGCCCACCGACCAGCAGACGTGGGCGACCTTGGCCCATCGGCCGCGTCCACGGTCGGGGAGGACGGCCGTGGCGACGACCTCGTGCTCGG
>JBKJUI010000034.1:0-2825 GCA_046590775.1 Acidimicrobiales bacterium | reverse complement strand
CCTCCGCGGGGCGGGCGCTCCTGCCGATGGCCCCGACCCCGTGAGCCGGCGCCAGCCGTCCAGGGCAGACGACCGGCACCCAGCCGGAAGGCCATACGACCCGCTCCGCCTGTGCGTCTTCACCACCGTGGCCCTGCTGGCCTGGCTCGTGGGGCCGGTGGTCGTCGCCACTCTGGCGGCCCTTGGCTTCGTCGGCTACCTGCGGGCCAGGAGGGTCGGTCTCACCTCCAGCCGCTGCATCCTGCGTGACACCCGTCTGGTGCTCGCCTACCTCGGCGCCGTGGCCCTAGCGGCGCTGATCGGGCTCGCCCTGCAGGTCAGGGCTCTCCTCGCCTGAGGGCACGTTGCTTTCCGGTCAGGAGGCGGACACCAGCCGGTCTTCCCGGCTGAGTACCTTCGCCAGGGTGCTGGTCTCCGGGTGATGGTCGAGCGAAGGGCGGTGGCCGCCGGCCTGCGTGAGCAGCGGCTCACGGCCGTCGTCGTCGTGCCCGCTCGCAACGAGGAGGCCACCATCGCGGGCGTGGTCCAGCCGCTCGTCGGCCACCTCGTCGGCGCCGGCGTGCTCGCCGAGGTCGTGGTCGTCGACGACGGGTCGACCGACCGCACAGCCGCCCGGGCGGCGGCCGCTGGGGCGCGCGTGGTCATGCCGGGCCAGGTCCTCCCCCGCCACGGGGGGGGCGGCAAGGGCGGGGCCATGTGGCGTGGCCTGGCTGCCACCACCGCCGACCTGGTGGCCTACGTCGACGGCGACCTCCTCGAGTTCGACCCCGACACGGTCACCCGACTCCTCCGACCGCTGGTCGAGGACCCGTCGGCCGGCCTGGTGAAGGGCAGCTGGGAGAGGCCGCTGGGCGACGACCCCTCCGGCGGGGGCCGGGTCACCGAGCTCGTGGCCCGGCCCCTCCTGGCCCGGTTCTTCCCCGAGCTGTCGTTCGTCCGCCAGCCCCTGGCTGGCGAGTACGCCGGCACCCGGCTCCTGCTCGAGCGGCTCCCCTTCCTGGCCGGATGGGGTGTCGACATCGGCCTCCTGCTCGACGCAGCGCGGATCGCCGGGCCGGAGTCGATACGTCAGGTCGAGCTGGGCACGCGCCGCCACCGCAACCGGCCGCTCGCCGAGCTCGGCGCACCCGCCACCGCCGTGCTCCTCGCCGTCCTCGACCGCGCCGGCATCCCGCTTGACGGTGAAGCTGGCGTCGCCCTCGACGGGATCGACGTGACCTTCACCGAGCTGCCCCCGCTGGCGACGGTCGCATACCTGCCATAGGCCTGACGGCGGCTCGGTGCGGACAGGTGAAGCCTTCGAAGATCGTCCGAGCGACGCTCCCCGCTCCGGCGTGCTGCGACTCCGAACCTTTCGTCACGTGACGTAGCCTGGCGGTGTGGCCATCGACCAGGCGCCCCGGTGCCCGTGGTGCCGACGGCCGCTACCGCCGCCCACCGGCTCCGGCCGGCCTCGGGTCTACTGCCGGCGCTCCTGCCGCCAGCGCGCCTTCGAGCACCGCCGGCGCCTGGCCGAGCTGGGCCTGTCCGACGCCGAGCTGGTGATCGCCCGCCGCGACCTGGATGCGCTGCACGACGCCTTGTACGTCCTCGAGGCCGCGGTCGAGGACGTCGAGCGTGACCTGGCCTCGAGCCGCACCAAGGCCGACCTCGAGGCGGCCCTGTCCTGGCTGCTCTCGGCAGCCCGCCCCCTGGTCTCGACCAAGGTCGAGCCCTCCTAAGGTCCAGCCCATGAGCGCGTGGGACCGTGGCGGGCCGCCGTCTGACTACCAGTCGGGGAGCGAGATCGAGGGCTACCTCGAGGGGATGGTCTCGCGCGACCCCGGGTTCGAGGCGGGCTCGTTCCTGCATGAGGCGCAGGGGGTGTTCGAAGACGTCACCCGCAACTGGTCGGAGATGGATGCCGACGCCAGTCGGCCGTACATGCTGCCCGAGCTCTTCGACGCCCACCAGGAGGGGATCGAGGCCATGCGGTCCAAGGACCTGCGGCCCGTCGTCGAGCACCTGAACGTGCTCGACGTGCGCCTCATCGGGGCCTGGCTCGAGGACGCCTGGGACTGCCTGCTCGTCCGCTTCACCGCCAGCAGCACCGACTACAAGCTGAACAAGCGCGGCAAGAAGGTCGGCGACAACGAGGAGCGCACCTGGGTCGAGGAGTGGACCTTCGCCAAGCCGATGTCCGAGCTCACCCCCGAGCTGGTGCCCCCCGGAGCCCACTGCCCGAACTGCGGCGCCCCGGGCGAGGGCACCGTCCGCTGTCCCTACTGCGGCCAGCTGCGAACCAGCGGCCGCAGCTTCCGAGACGTCTGGAAGGCGGCCTCCATAGAAGAGCTCTACACGCGCTGACACCGGCCGGTCGGAACGGGAGGCCGCCGGCCGAAGGCCGCCCGATCCACTGCGTTCCGGCCGAGCGCCAGCGAGGCCAGCGCCCCGCTAGGAGATGCAGGTGGCGACGATGACGCCGATGGCCAGGAGGGACGTGGCGATCAGGTAGCTGCCCGGGTGGTCGTCGGGGTCGCACACCACGTCGCCCAGCTTCCCGGGGGTGAGCTTGTCGACCACGACGAAGACGACGGCCTGCAGGGCGACGCCCACGAGCCCGAAGATCGCCGTGGTGACGAGCCCGGTGACGAAGTCGTCGTGGGTGCTGAGGACGGCGGTGCCGATCACGATGGCCAGGCCGAGCAGCCCTGCCGACGCCACCCGGGCGGCGTTGCGGTTGCGGTCCCGCATGATGACGACCGAGAGCCGTCCCGGGCTGAGAAGGTCGAGCATGGCGAACCCTAGGGCCAGGAGAACGACGGCCACCCCCACGTAGGCCAGGC
>JBKJUI010000448.1:0-3622 GCA_046590775.1 Acidimicrobiales bacterium | reverse complement strand
GCAGGTCGCCGCCGCCATCCGGGTGGGGCCGGGGAACATGCCCCGGTTCGGCGAGGAGACGTTCGACGAGGAGGAGGTGGCCGCCCTGGTGCGCTACGTGCGGTTCCTGAGGGACGCCCCCAACCCCGGCGGCGCCCGCCTCGGCGGCGCCGGTCCCATCCCCGAGGGCTTCGTCGGCTGGGTGTTCGGGATGGGGGCGCTCATCGCGGCGACGGCCTGGATCGGCACCCGCCGGAAGGGGAGGGGCCGGGCGTGAAGCAGGTCGGGCCCGGGGACGAGGCGCCAGCCACCCGCGGCGCCTACATCGGCGTCGTTCTCGCCCTGTCGCTCAGCATCGTCGCCGGCTTGGCCCTCGCTGTCGTGTACTCCCTCGGGGGCCAGCCCCAGCTCGAGGGCCTGCTCCTCGCCGTGTCGCTCCTCGGCATCGGTGTGGGGATGGTCATCTGGGCGAAGCGGTTCCTGCCCAACGACGAGGTCGAGGAGGAGCGACATCCGCTCGCCTCCGAGCCCGAGGAGGTGGCCGACGTCGCCAGGGAGGTGGCGCGGGGCGAGGAGGCCATCGGCAGCCGTCGCCTGATCGTCGGGCTGATCGCCGGCGGGCTCGGGGCGCTGGGTCTGGCGCTGCTGTTCCCCGTGCGGTCGCTGGGCCCCCGACCCGGTCGCGGCCTTTTCCGCACGGAGATGGCCGAGGGGCGCCGGCTCGTGACGGCCGAGAAGAAGCCGGTGCGGCCCGACGACGTCCCGATCTCCGGGGTCCTGACGGTCTGGCCCGAGGGCCACGAGGAGGCGGCCGACTCGTCGACGCTCCTCATCAGGGTCGAGGACGAGTCGCTGTTCCGGGAAGGGGTGAAGCGGGCGTGGACGGTGGGGCCGGTGGTGGCCTACTCCAAGCTCTGCACCCACACCGGCTGCCCGGTCGGGCTGTACCAGGCCGAGGAGCACCTGCTCCTCTGCCCGTGCCACCAGTCGACCTTCGAGGTGCTCGCCGGGGCCCGGCCCATCTTCGGTCCGGCCACCCGGGCGCTCCCGCAGCTGCCGATGGGGGTCGACGAGGACGGCTTCCTCGTGGCCAAGGGTGACTTCGAGCACCCGGTCGGCCCCGGGTTCTGGAACCGGTCCCGATGAGCAGCAAGAAGGAGAAGAAGGAGAAGCGCTCGCGCGTCGCCCGCACGGCCAGCTTCGTCGACGACCGGCTGGGGATGGCCAAGTTCGCCCGCACGGCGCTGCGCAAGGTCTTTCCCGACCACTGGTCGTTCCTGCTGGGCGAGCTGGCGTTGTACTCGTTCATCGTCCTGCTCCTCACGGGCGTCTACCTCACGTTCTTCTTCGACCCGAGCCAGGCCGAGGCGGTGTACGAGGGGAAGTACGAGGCCCTCAACGGGGTGCCCATGACCAGGGCGTACAAGTCGGCCCTCGAGCTCAGCTTCGACGTGCGGGCCGGCCTGGTCATGCGCCAGATCCACCACTGGGCCGCGGTCGTCTTCGTCGCCGCCATGGTCGTGCACCTGGCGCGCGTCTTCTTCACCGGGGCCTTCCGGCGGCCCCGGGAGATCAACTGGATCGTGGGGGTGACCCTGCTGCTCCTCGGCATCGGCAACGGCTTCGCCGGCTACTCGCTGCTCGACGACCAGCTCTCGGGGACGGGCCTGCGCATCGCCTACTCGATCGTCCTGTCGATCCCGCTCATCGGCACGTGGATCACCTCGCTGCTCTTCGGTGGCGAGTTCCCCGGGCCCGACATCATCGAGCGTCTCTACGTGATCCACATCCTCTTGGTGCCGGCCATCATCATCGGGCTGCTCGCCGCCCACCTCGCCATGGTCGTGCGCCAGAAGCACACGCAGTTCACCGGCCCCCACCGGCGGGAGGACAACGTGGTCGGCGAGCGGGTGTGGCCCACCTACGCGGTGAAGGCGCTCGGGGTGCTCTTCATCACGACCGGCGTCCTGGCCGCCCTCGGTGGCCTGGCCCAGATCAACCCGATCTGGATCTACGGCCCCTTTGACCCGGCCGAGGTGAGCTCCGCCTCACAGCCCGACTGGTACGTCGGGTGGCTCGACGGGGCCTTGCGGGTGATGCCGGCCTGGGAGCTGCGGGCCTTCGGGTTCGAGCTGCCGAACCCGTTCTTCCCCGGCGTGCTCCTCCCGAGCGTCACCTTCGGCCTGATGTACGCGTGGCCGTTCCTCGAGGCCAGGTGGACCAAGGACCGCGACGACCACCACCTCCTCGACCGCCCCCGTGACCGCCCGGTCCGCACGGCCTTCGGGGTGGCCACCCTCGCCTTCTACATCGTCCTGTTCATGGGCGGAGCCAGCGACGTGCTGGCCACCACGTTCGGGCTGTCGGTCAACCAGCTGATCTGGGCCATCCGGGTGTCGCTGCTGCTGGTGCCGATCGCCGCCGGGCTCATCGCCCTCCGCCTGTGCCGCGACCTCGCCGCTCGCGACGTCGAACCCCCCGAGGAACCGTCGCACCACGCGCCCCGCGGCGACGACCTCGACGGGACCGGGGCCGACCAGCCAACGAACGGCGACCGCGGGTCCACCCTGGAGACCGACCCGGTACTCGTCCGCGAGGCCCTGGAGAGCAAGATCCAGTGAGGCCTGCGGCCGGCCGGGCACTGCACCAAAGGGGCGGCCTTCGGCCGGCTGTCCTCTGTTCCGCCGGGCCCTGAGAAGCCGGCCCGGCGGTCAGAGGCCGAAGATCAGATCGACGGCGGGTTCCAGTCCGAGTTTCGAGATCTTCGACCTCTGAGGTGCGCCTGGCGGACCCGAACCGACTGCACCCCGAGGGTCGGCGCCCAGGCTTACCTGCCCCGTCGCCCGAATCTGCGGACCTGATGCCAGACCCGTCACTCTCGGACGGGGGGCCTCAACATGAGTCGAACCTTGGACGGGCTCCACACACGTGCCTCAGAGGGCGAAGATCCCGGCGCTGACTGTGGAGCGCCACGAGCCGATCTTCGCCCTCTGACCGCTCGGCCGGCTTCTCAGGCCGAGCGGAACAAGGGAACAGCCGGCCGCAGGCCGCCGCTTTGGTGCAGTCCGCCGAAGGCCGCCGCAGGCCGGCCGCAGGCCGCAGGCCTGCCGCCGGCCGCCGGCCGCAGGCCTGTCAGTCCCGGCGGCGGCTCTGGCCGGCGTAGCCGGCGAGGGCGATACCGAGGGCGATGACCCCGGGGACCAGGGCGAACAGACCGAGGGCCAGGCCGTTCAGCGCCACCAGAGCGGCGGCGCCGACGAAGAAAGGCCAGACGCTGGCATGGGGCAGGTAGGGCTCAGCGTCGTCGCCGCCGACGCCCGGGTGGCCCTCCTGGGCCGTCGCCCGCCGGGCGGTGAAGGCCAGGTAGCCGCCGACGAACAGGGCGAGGCAGGCGGCGAGGACGAGCATCGTGGTGCCGGCGTCCTCGTAGCTGGTGAACCAGTAGAGGGCGCCGATGAGGGCCACCAGCAGGCCGAGGCCGAGGTAGGCCCGGCCGACGACCTTCACGACGGCTCTGCTTTGGCGGGCTTCGGGGGGTGGGCGGCGTCCCACACGGGACGGTTCGATCGGATGGGGGGCAGCGGTCGGGTGAAGTTGCCGGCGGGCGGCGGTGACGGCGCCGCCCACTCGAGGGTGTGGCCGC
>JBKJUI010000434.1:0-3754 GCA_046590775.1 Acidimicrobiales bacterium | reverse complement strand
CTGGTTCAGCGTGTTGTCGAACTCACGCGACCCGGCGCCGCCCTCCTCGCGGTTGCGGCCGACGGCGTCGAGCTCGTCGATGAAGACGATCGACGGGGCCTCCTGGCGGGCCTTCTCGAACAGCTCGCGAACGCGCGCCGCCCCGAGCCCGACGAACTGCTCCACGAAGCTGGCCGCCGACACCGGGAAGAACGTGACGCCGGTCTCGCCGGCGAGGGCCCGAGCCAGGAGCGTCTTGCCACAGCCGGGAGGTCCGTGCAGCAGGACGCCGCCCGGCATCCGGGCCCCCACGGCCTCGTAGCGCTCAGGCGTGGCCAGGTACTCGCGGATCTCCTGCAGCTCGGCCACGGCCTGGTCGAGCCCGGCGACATCGGCGAAGGAGAGCTTGGGGACGCTGGCGGCCACGGGAGCGGTGACCGGCAGGGGCACGGCCCCGGTCGCCGGCACGGTCGCCACCAGCGCATCCGGCGCCGGAGCGAAGGTCCGGGACGTGCCCGCCGGGGCCGCCGGCTCCACCTCCCTGCGGTGGCGCCAGGGCCTGGTGATGAGGAGGGCGCTGATGGTGACGATGAGGATCACGCCGACGGACGCGAGCAGCTCCGGGCGCCGCAGGATGTCACCAAAACCCATTACAGCCCTGGACCTCCTGAACGGCCGTCTCGTCCCCCTATCTGTCGGATGACAGTAGTGGCCCGCCCCCTCCCGCCAGCGGCATCCGCAACCGTGCTTCAGTTGCCGCACGAGGACCGGAGAGGGACAGCGACGTGCCGCAGCGCCTGAGTGGGACGAGTATCGCCGAGCATCGCGGGGCCTCGGTCATCGAGGTCCTCCTCGCCGTCCTCCTCCTCGCCGTCATCGCCGGGCTCGTCGCCTTCGCCATCCGCGACTTCAGCGAGCGGGGCACCACCGCGGACTGCAAGACCGACTCGCGGACGCTCCGCACCGCCGCCGACGCCTATGCCGGTTCGGTGGTGGGCGCCGGCCAGTTCACCGCCGACGAGGGCGAGCTGGCGGCCACGGGCTTCCTGCGGCTGCCGTCCGAGCTGCACGACCTGGCGTTGAAGGACCGGGCCGATCCCAGCAAGGGCGTGGACATCACGGTGCAGCACGCCAAGTGCGGGGCGGTGGGCACGGTGATCGACGGCCGTTCGAGCTTCTAACCGGGGGCCTGCGGCCCCGCGAGCATCCCGGCCCGGACCTTGCCGTCCTCGATCGACTCCGGCTCGCACGGGAGGCGGAGGACGAACGCACCATCGCCGTAGGTCAGGTCGCCGCCGTGCGCCCGCGCCAGCTCCCTCCCGATGGCCAGGCCCAGGCCGGAGCCGCCCTTGTCGTCGAGGCTCACGAAGCGCTCGAAGACCGCCTCGGCCTGGCCCTCGGGCACCCCCGGGCCGTCGTCCAGCACCCGCAGCTCGACGCCGTCCTCCCGGCCCTCGACCTGGATCTCGATGCGCGAGCGGGCGTGGCGGCGGCCGTTGTCCACCAGGTTCGAGAGGATCTCGCCGACGGCGTGCGCCGCCAGCCGGGGCTGTCCCGCCGGGCGTCCCGTCGGCGTCACGGTGACGTCGAGCTCGGGGCTCTCGAGCGTCGCCCGGTCGGCCTCCTCCTCACAGAGGGCGAGGACGTCGGTCGGCTGCAGCTCGAGCGCCTGCTCCCGACCTAGGCGGGCCATGCGGAGCAGGCCGGCCATCAGACGGCTGGCCCGGGCGCTCTCCCGGCACACGGCTTCGAGCAGGCGCTCTCGCTGCTCCGGTGTGATGTCGAGCGACAACGTCTCGGCGCAGGCGCGGATGCTGGTGATGGGCGAGCGGAGCTGGTGGGCGGCGTCGTCGAGGAAGCGGCGGGTCTGGGCCTCGGACTGGCGGGCCTCCTCGGCGGCCGCGGCCAGCGCCACCAGCGAGGAGTCGAGCTGGGCGGCGATCCCCTCCAGGGAGTCGAGCATGTCGTCGTAGGCGGTGGCCATCTGCCCGAGCCGGGTGTCCGGCCGGTCGGGGCGGAGCCGCTCGCCCTGCGAGCCGCCCGTGGTGCGGCGGGCCCGGGCGGCGATCTCGACGAGTGGCTTCGTGGCGATCTGGGCGATCCACCGCAGGAGGAGGGCGGACAGCGCCAGGACGAGCGGGGTGATGAGCGCCGCCAGCACGACCACGCGGCCGGGTCGCGGGTCGGATGCGGCCGAGGGGGTGGAGAGCATGACCCGGATGCCCCGGTCGAGGGCAACCTCGCGGGCGGAGAGCTGGGCCAGCGCAGGCGTGCTGCTGTCGGCCTGGTCGGTCCGGACCTGCGTCCCGTCGGGGCTGACGACGACGGCTTTGATCCCGATCGCCCGAAGGCGGTCGGCCAGGCCCTGGGCGCCCAGCAGGACGCCTTCGGCCTTCACCACGGCCACCTGGGCGTCGGCCACCCTGTCGGCGTTGGCGTTGGCCGTGGCCCGCACGCTCAGGTAGGCGAGCAGGTCGAGGGCGATCACCAGGACCGCCACGACGACGAGGCCGACGGCCACGAAGCGGCGCTCGATCGACGGCGTGCGCATCAGGGCATCAGACCCGGAGGACGTAGCCGACGCTGCGGACCGTGTGGATCAACCGTGGGCCATGGGCCTCGAGCTTCTTCCGGAGGGCGCTGAGGTGCACCTCGACCACGTTGTTGCCGTAGAAGTCGAAGCCGCCCCAGACCTGCTGCAGGAGCTGCTGCTTGGACACCACCTCGCCCGGTGAGCGGCAGAGCACCGCCAACAGGTCGTACTCCGTGCGGGTCAGGTCGATCTCGGCACCGGCGCGGCTGACCGTGCGGGTGGCCTCTTCGACGACGACGTCGCCGAAGCGGTACGTGCTGTCGGACGACCGGCCCGAGCGTCGGAGCAGGGCCTGGACCCGGGCCAGGAGCTCGGCCATCGAGAAGGGCTTGCTGAGGTAGTCGTCGGCGCCGGCCGAGAAGCCGTTGAGCCGGTCGTCAAGGCTGTCCGCGGCGGTGAGGAGGACGACCGGGAGGTCGTCGAGCGCCCGCAGCTGGCGGACCATCGTGTAGCCGTCGGGCCCGGTCGGCAGTCGGACGTCGAGGACGGCGACGTGGGGGTGGAAGGACTCCACGATCTGCTCGATCCTGGTCCCGTCCGGTTCGGCGCGCACGTCGAAGCCCACCCCACGGAAGGCGATCTCGACGGCCTCGCGCACGGCGCTGTCGTCCTCGACGAGCAGCACCCGCGCGCCCTGAACACCCACACCATCCCCCCAGACTCGCGAAGCCTCGCGACACTAGCAACCGGACCTCCTCCGCACGCTCCACCGTCCGTGCCCGCCCAGAGAACGGAGTCGTTGGGGGCTACCTTGGCCGGGCACAGGGTCAGCTGAGCCCCAGCCTCCCCTCCGTCGAAGGAGCACGGTTGCGCATCCGAACTGCTGCAGCGGCAGCCGCCCTCCTCGGGCTGCTGTCCGGCTGCACGACCGAGCCCGAGCCCGCCACCACGGGCACCACGCCGCCCACCACCGCTCCCGTCGAGAAGCAGGCGCTGGTGGCCTACGCCGACCTGGCCTCCAGCCAGTACGCCGAGGCCCTCAACCTGGCCATCGGGCTCAAGCTCACCGTCGACCGCTTCCTCAGCTCGCCGACCCCGACCACCCAGGCCGCAGCCCAGAAGGCGTGGAGGGACAGCCGGCCCGCCTACCTGAACACCGAGGTGTTCCGCTTCTATGGCGGCCCGATCGACGATCCCGAGACCGGCCGGGAGTCGTTCATCAACGCCTGGCCGCTGGACGAG
>JBKJUI010000229.1:0-3605 GCA_046590775.1 Acidimicrobiales bacterium | reverse complement strand
ACCGGTCGACCGTCTCCCCGCCGCCCAGCTCCCGCAGCTCCACCTGCACCGGATAGATGCCCGGCCCCCGCAACCGGACCCTGGTCGGGTCGGTGGCCGAGGCCGGGCCCTGTGCCGCCCGCTCCGTGGGGCCGCTCGGGCCCTGGATCGGCACCTGCACGTTGAGGGTGCCGTCCACCCCGGTCGGGACCTCGGTGAGCGGCACCGCCGCGCTCGAGCGGGGGCCGATCGGCGGGCTCAGGCCCTCGCCGCGCATGCTCCGGGCCAGCTCGGCCCGGCTCTTCACGGCGGGGTGGACGGTGACGGCCAGCTCGAGCGTCGCCGGCGCGGCCACGTCGGCGGTCCGCAGCGCCAGCGTCAGCGTGTCCCCGGGGGCCACCCACGAGGTCTGCCGCACCAGCCGCACGTGCCCCGCCGCGACCGCACCCGCCGGCGCCGGGCGCCCGACCCACCCCAGCCCGGTGACGAGGGACAGCGCAGCCACCAGGCCGCGAAGGGCGCCCGAGGCGGCGCCGATGCGCCGTACCCCAACGATGCCCATCACGGAACGACGACGGTAGCCCCGCCGCCCCCGGGGGACGGGTACGGCCGGACCGACGGGCCAGCCCGATCCCCCTCGAGTCTGCCCACTTCTGGTCCCCAGGGGCCACAGAGGTGGGCAGACTCGAGGAGGCGACCGTCAGCGGCGGGGGTCTCCTCCGGGAGCGGGGTGGCGGGCCCGAGGCCCCCACGCCGCCACCGGTCGTCGGAACGCCTCGGGGGCCTGCTCGAGGTCCCTGGAGCCCCAGACGGCATCGGCGGGCGCAGGGCTGTCCGTCTCGCCCTCGCCCTTGCGCAGGACGGCAAGGCCCTGGGGGAGGCGCCGGAACCCGATGCGCTCGTAGAGGCCGAGCGCCGCCTCGTTGCCCCACTGGGTGTTGACCACGCACTGGTCGACCCGCCAACGGGCCAGCCACCGCAGCCCGTCGCTGACCAGGCCGCGCCCGAGGCCCCGGCCCTGTTCCACCGGGTCGACGGCCAGCCGCTGGAGGTAGCCGTTGCGTCCGCTTCGCCCGCTGATGGCGTAGCCGAGGACCCGGCCGGTGGCCTCGTCGACCGCCACCTCGAACCGGGCGTGGGGGGTGGCGGAGAGGGCGTCACTCAGGCCGGCGTCGTCCAGCTGCCAGAAGGCCGGGAACGAGACGTGGTCGACACCCAGGACGGCCTCGCGGTCGCGGGGGCGGGCCCGGCGCAGCCTGACGCCCGGGGTGCGGGTGGCCGAGAGGCCGGACAGGTCGTGGGAGAGGAGGTGCAGCCGCTCGGCCTCGGAGAAGCCGGCGGCGAGGAAGGCCCGCTGCTCGACCGGGGCCAGGGCGCCCGTGACCACCCCGGTGAAGCCCCGGTCGGTGAGGGTGTCGACGCAGCGGCGGACGAAGGCCAGGGTTGGCACGGGTGCGCCGGGGAGCGGGGTCAGCAGCGCCACCCGCGGGCTGCCGCGCCACGGCGTGGTGCGGGCCCGCTCACGGCCCCAGCGGATGACGTCGACGTCAGGCGCAGCCACCGATCCCGAGGTTAGATCCTCAGCGGGGCCAGAGCGCAGTAGATCAGTAGCCTCGTGCCGTGGGCGATCGTCGCGTGCTGCTGGTGGCGTCGGCGGCGACCGACCTCCACGATCCGGCTCCGGGGCACCCCGAGCGGCCCGAGCGCCTGCGGGCCGTGCTCGACGGCGCCGCCTCCCTCGACCTCGGCGGCCTCCTGCCCGTGATCGACCCGCGCCCCGCCACCCTCGCCGAGCTGGCCGCCGTCCACGCCCCCGGGTACCTCGACGCCCTCGAGTCGCTGTGCGGCGGCGGCGGCGGCTGGATCGACGGGGACACCGCCGCCGGGCCGGGGTCGTGGACGGCGGCCACCGTGGCCGCCGGGGCCGGGCTCGAGGCCGTGGCCCGTCTGCGGGCCGGCGAGGCCGACGCCGCCTTCTGCGCCGTCCGCCCGCCGGGCCACCACGCCACCCCCCGCCGCCCCATGGGCTTCTGCCTGCTCAACAACGTCGCCGTCACCGCCGCCTCCCTGGCCGCCGCCGGCGAGCGGGTGCTGGTGGTCGACATCGACGCCCACCACGGCAACGGCACCCAGGACGCCTTCTGGGACGACCCCCGGGTGGCCTACGTGTCGTTCCACCAGTGGCCGCTGTACCCGGGCACCGGTGCGCTCACCGAGACCGGCGGGCCCGCCGCCCCCGGCCTCACCCTCAACCTGCCCTTCCCGGCCGGCACCGAGGGCGACCCCTACCGGGCGGCCGTCGACGAGGTCCTCAGCCCCCTGGTCGAGCGCTTCTCGCCCACCTGGCTGCTGATCTCGGCCGGCTTCGACGCCCACCGGGCCGACCCCCTCACCAACCTGGGCCTCACCTCGGGCGACTACGCCGACCTCACCGCCCGCCTGGTCGCCCTGGTCCCCCCGGGCCGGGTGGTCGCCTTCCTCGAGGGCGGCTACGACCTCGCCGCCCTCGAGCAGTGCACCGCCGCCACTCTCGCCACCCTGGCCGGCGTCGACCACCGTGCCGAGCCGGTCACCAGCGGCGACCGCGGCCGCCAAGTGGTGGCCGACGCCGCCTCCACTCAGGCCGCCGCCCTCGACCCGTGAATCACCCCGACGGACGGGACGCACAGCATCGGGCCGAAGATGCGGCCTCCGACCTCTCGCCCCATGTCACGGCCTCTGATAACCTTGTCATCATGCGGACCGTCGTCCTTGGTGAGCAGCCCGCCTCCCTTCGCACGTGGCTCGACCAGCGTCGAGCGCTCGGCCTCGACCGGTACGACGAGGTGTGGGAGGGCGAGTACCACGTGGCTCCGGATGCGCATGGCCGTCACGGCGACGTCGCCTACCAGCTCGTCGTCCTCCTCCACCCACGAGCGGAGGTCGTTGGTCTGCGAGGGAGCGACCCGCTGAACCTCGGCACTCTGAACGACTACCGGGTGCCCGACCAGGCGTACCTGCGAGAGCGGGCGACGCAGGTCTGGAACCCGTCGGCGGCGATCGTGGTCGAGGTCCTGTCGCCAGGCGACGAGAGCTACGCCAAGTTCGGCTTCTACCACCGGCTGGGGGTCGAGGAGATCCTCATCGTCGATCCCCTGCGCCACGCCGTCGAGTGGTACCAGCGCCTCGATGACGGCTTCGAGCGGGCTGGTGCGAGCCGGCTGCTGTCGGTCGATGAGGCGACCCTCACCGCCGAGATCGACTGGCCGCCCGCATCCTGAGCGGCGCTCGGGCCGGAGAGCCCGAACCCGAGTCGCTGGAGGAGCGGGCCGGCATTCTTCGAGGCTGGCTCGATGTTCGACGACACCGATGAGTCGTAGGCTGGGTGCGTGGTCGACGTGTTCGGGGCGAGGTTCCGGGAGGCCATCGAGCTGCATGAGGTGGGCGTGGACCTGATGCGCCAGAACCTGAGGCGCCGGCACCCGGAGCTGGATGACGAGGGCATCGCCGGGTTGCTCAGGGCGTGGCTGCTGGAGCGTCCGCCTGATGCCCCGGGACGGTCGCGGCCCTCCGAGCGGTGATCGCCGCCGGTTGACCTCATTTGCCGCCACGCTCAGCCGCATCGGTGCCGACCTCGCCGGGATCGG
>JBKJUI010000228.1:0-7605 GCA_046590775.1 Acidimicrobiales bacterium | reverse complement strand
GCTGTGGCCGCTTACGTCCTCGACCTCGTCGGCGTCGAACGCCTTGGCCTCGTCGTACAGCAGGTCGAACTGGGCGCTGAGGGCGTCGAGCCTGGCATCCAGCGCCGGATCGACCGGTCGGGGAGCCGGCCTCGTGGGCCGGACGACGATCACCTGGGGCTCGGTGCGGACCGGACGTGGCGGCGGCGGCTCGAAGCGCTCGAGCGTCGGCTCGACGACCTGGAGCAGGCCGGCGTCGACCAGGCCCTTCAGCAGGCGCAGGGCGGTCAGCTCGTCGTCCGCCAGCCGGTCGAACAGCAGGCCGATGGGTCCACCAGAACCGATCGCAGCCAACGCCCGCCACTGCTCGCCGGACACGACGATCTCGTCGGCCGGCGCGTCCGGCGCCAGCACCACCTCGTGCTCGACCGACGGCAGCACGGCCTCGATGGCGTACCACTCCTCGAGGCGGGCCCGGGCCTCGACCAGCAGCCCGGGCACGGCGACGGGCGGCCCGGGTCGCTCGGCCACCGCGCCGACGGCGAAGCTGAAGCTCCCCTCCTCTAGGCGGAGAAGCTCGGCGACCACGTCGACCGGCGCATCGAGGAGTCCCGCTTCGGCGGCCACGACGGCGCCGTCCTCGATGAAGACGCGTCCCACCGCCCCCTCGCTGTCCACCTCGAGGGCACCGGAGTGCTCGCTGGCGCCCAGCAGCGAGAGGACGTCGGGGAGGGAGAACGAGTCGAGTGAGCCGTGGAGCGCCGCCAACGGCTCACGGGGCGGCGGAGGAGGCGCAGGCAAGGCGCTCTGATCGACCGCGGGGCCGCCCACTGGAGCCTGCGGGGACCGGTGTTTCCCCCCGTTCGCGGGGGCTGGGGCCGATCTCGACGGGAAGGTCCTCTCCGCCGGAGGCTGCTCGGCTAGGCGAGCGAGATCCTCGCCGCCGCCGCCATCACCCCGAGGGGTGCGGTGATCCCGGTCCACAGCTCGAAGGCCAGCGCCGCCTGGTGGACGAGCATCCCGAGGCCGTCGACCGGGGTGGCGCCTGCGGCCTCGGCCGTCACCAGCAGGGGCGTGCGGAGCGGGTGGTACACGAGGTCGGCCACCACCTGGCCCGGCCGCAGGTCGGCCGGGTCGAGTCCGAGCGGCAGCGCGCCCTCGCCGGCGGTGCCGCCCATCCCGACCGACGTGGCGTTCACGACCAGGTCGGCGCGGCGGACGTCGCTCGCGGAGGTGACGACCCCCACCCGGCCGGCGAGCGCCGCCACCTGCTCGGCGGCTTCGGGACGTCGAGCCACCACACCGACACACGCGGCGCCCGCCTCGGCGAGGGCATGGGCGACGGCGGAGGCGGCGCCCCCGGCCCCGAGGAGGACACAGGTGCGTCCGGCCGGGTCGTGCCCGGCGGCGCGCAGGGAGGCGACGAAGCCGGGGCCGTCGGTGGCCTCGCCCACCAGTCGGTCGTGCCGGCGGACGATTGTGTTGGCCACGCCGAGGGCGGCGGCCGTGGCCGTGAGCTCGTCGCACGCCAGCGCCGCCGCCCGCTTGTGGGGCATCGTGACCGACAGCCCCAGGACTCCGAGGGCGCGAGCTCCCTCGACCGCAGCGGCGCAGCTGCCCTCCGGCACGTCGAAGGCCACGTACGCCCAATCCAGCCCGACCTCGGCGAACGCGGCGTTGTGCAGAACCGGGGACAACGAGTGCGCGACCGGATGTCCGATCACGCCGGCCAGCCGGGTGATCGCCGTCGGCCACGCCGCCGCGTCGGGCCGGAGGCCGACTGGCCTCGTCGTCAATCCCGCACCCCGTTGGCCCTGGCCTTCTCGATGTTCCGCTGGTGCTCGGCACCGGTGTTGGCAAAGGCGTGGCGGCCGTCTTTGTCGATCACCACATAGAACAGGAACTCGCCAGCTGCAGGCTCGAGGGCGGCCTGTATGGAGGCCTCGCCGGGGCCGGCGATCGGGGTCGGGGGAAGCCCGGCGACCTCGTAGGTGTTGTAGGGGCTGTTGAACTTCAGGTCGGCGTTCAGGACCCGGGTCTTCTTGCCGGCCTGGCCCTGGGCATAGATGACGGTGGCGTCGATCTGCAGCTTCTGGCCCTTGGCCAACCGGTTGTAGATGACCTGGGCGACGAGCGGCCTTTCGTCCTCGATCTTCGCCTCGCGCTCGACCAGGCTGGCCAGGGTGACCAGCTGGAAGGGCGAGATGCCCCGGGCCTTGGCCCGGTTGGCCACGTCGAGGCGGGTGGTGACCGAGACCATGGCATCGACCATCTTCTGCAGGATCCGGCGCTCGTCGTCCTTCTCGCCGACGAAGTACGTGGACGGGAACAGCAGCCCCTCGAGGTTCGTGACCCCGGGAGGCTGGAGCGGGCTCTTGACCCGCCCCTCGGTCTGGTCGGTGGCCAGCTTCAGGAAGATCTCGGCGCTCTTTCCAGGCACCTTGCCGACCCGTTCGGCGATCTGGACGAGCGTGAACCCCTCGGGGATGGTGAGGCGCTGGACCGAGACCTCAGGTCCCTTGGTGAGCAGGCCGGCAACCTCATCGAACGAGGAGTTCTTCTGCAGCGTGTACGTGCCGGCCTGGTAGGGACCCTTGCCCTGGATCTTGGTCCAGTAGGTGAAGACCGAGCCCTTCTTGATGACGTCGGCCTGTTCCAGCACCCGGGCCACGCCCTTGGTGCCGCTGTCTTTCTCAATGGTGACGGTGACGTCGTCGCCGAGCTCGCCACCGGGGTCGATGGCCCCCTGCACGTAGCTGAACCCCCAGAAGAGCGTGACACCGGCCAGCAGCACGACCACGAGCACGAGCACGAGCCATCGCGGCCGGCGCCGGGGCGGAGGCGGCATCCTCTCGATGCGCTCGTCGAGCATGGTCATGCGGGGCGGTCCTCCTCGGGACGTCGGCCAGCGGGTGAGTCGAGCCACGACTGGAGCAGCACGGCCGCGGCGGAGGCGTCCACAGTGCCACGTCGCTGCCTGCCCGTCCTCCCGGCCGCCGACAGGCCGGCGTGAGCGGCCACCGTGCTGAGGCGCTCGTCCTGAAGGTGCACCGGGACGGGGAGCCGTCCGGCCAGCTGGGCCACCTCGGCCCGGGCGGCACGGGCCGCCTGCCGCTCTCGGCCGTCAAGGCTGCGGGGCAGGCCGACGACGACAGCTCCCGCCTCGTGCTCGGTGACGAGGTCGCCCAGGCGGTCGTGGAGGTCCGGAGCCCGGAGGAGCACGGCCAGCGGGGAGGCCAGCGTCCCGGTCAGGTCGGACAGGGCCACGCCGACGCGGACCGACCCGAGGTCGACACCGAGGACCCGCATCAGGACAGCAGGGCGCGGGCCCGCTCGATGGCGGCGTCGATGGCGGAGGGGTCTCTCCCTCCGGCCTGAGCCACGTCGCCCTTCCCCCCGCCGCGCCCTCCGACGACGGCGGCCGGCTCGCGCAGAAGGTCGGAGGCCGACGACCCGGGAGCCACTGCCGCCACGAGCGAGACCTTCTGGCCGTCGGGTGAACCGATCAGGACCACGCCCCTCACGGCCGGCAACCGGTCGCGCACGGCCAGCGCCAGCTCGCGCAGCCCGTCGGGCTCGAGGCCATCGCGTCGCGCCACCACCACGCCGTCGGTGGCCGCATCGGCCAGGGCCCCGGCCTCGGCCAGGGCGGCCTCCGAGCGGATGGCCCGCAGCTCGTCCTGCAGCGCCTTGCGCTCGGCCAGCACCCTGTCGATGGCCTCGGGCAGCGCCTCGGGCTTGGCCTTGAGGAGCGACGCCGCCCGGAGCAGGGTCTGCTCCTCCTGCCGGTAGCGGTCGATGGTGCCCGTTCCCGTGGTGGCGTAGACCCGCCGTGTGTTGGAGGCGATCGACTCCTCCTTGGTGATCTTGAGCGGGCCGATCTGCCCGGTGGCGCTGACGTGGGTCCCGCCGCACAGCTCGCGGCTGTGGGGGCCGGCGTCGAGCACCCGGACCACCTCGCCGTACTTCTCGCCGAAGAAGGCGACGGCGCCTTCGGCCTCGGCCTCGGCCATCGACATCTCCCGCATCACGACGGGCTCCGACGCCAGGACGTCGGTGTTCACCAGCTCCTCGACCTTGGCCACCTCCTCGGGCGACATGGCCCCGAAGTGGCTGAAGTCGAAGCGCAGCTCGCCCGGCGCCACCAGCGACCCCTGCTGCTTGACGTGCGGGCCCAGGACCTCCTTCAGCGCCCAGTGCAGCAGGTGGGTGCCGGTGTGGTTCCGGCGGATGGCGTCGCGGCGCTCGCCGTCGATCCGGACCTGCGCCTCCTGCCCCGGCACCAAGGTGCCCTCGATGACCACAGCGTGGTGGCGGGTGAGCCCCGGGGCGCCCCGGGTGGTGTCGGTCACCCTGGCCACGCCGGTCTCGGTGCGCAGCTCGCCGGTGTCGCCCACCTGGCCCCCGCCCTCGGCGTAGAAGGGAGTGCGGTCGAGGACGACCTCGATGTGGCCGTCCCGCCCGTCGCCGTCGGGGAGGACGGCCAGCACGCGGGCCGCCGCTGCGTCCTGGTGCTCGCCGATGAACTCGGTCTCGCCGAACTGCTCGACGAGCTCCCGGTAGGCCGCGGCGCTGGGGCCGGCGCCGCCCCCCTTGCGGGTGGCGCTGCGGGCCCGCTCGCGCTGCTCGGCCATGAGCGTGCGGAAGCCCTCCTCGTCGACCTCGACGCCCCGCTCGGCCGCCACCTCGCGGGTGACCTCGACCGGGAACCCGTAGGTGTCGTGCAGCTCGAAGGCGACGTCGCCGGCCACGGCCGGCGGCCCGGCATCGAGCACCTGCCCCAGCCGGACGAGGCCCTTCTGGAGCGTGGCGCGGAAGCGCCCCTCCTCGACCTCGAGCACCTGGAGGACGAAGTCCTCGTTGCGCTTCAGGTCCGGGTAGGCGTCGTGCATCTGCTCGATGACGGCGGCGGCGAGAGCAGCCATGACGGGGCGATCGACCCCGAGCGAGTAGGCCCGGCGCACCGCCCGGCGGAGGAGGCGGCGCAGCACGTAGCCCCGCTCCTCGTTTGAGGGGAACACGCCGTCGTTGATCAGGAAGGTGGTGGACCGGGCGTGGTCGGCCAGGATGCGGAGGCTGACGTCGACCTCGGGATCGCGGCCCAGCACCAGGCCGGTGGCCGACTGGGCCGTGTCGAGCAGCGGCGTGAACAGGTCGGTGTCGAAGACCGACTCGACGCCCTCGAGGATGCTGAGGAGGCGCTCGTAGCCGGCCCCGGTGTCGATGTTCTTGCGCGGTAGCTCGGGCAGCGAGCCGTCGGGCTGGCGGTCGTACTGGGTGAAGACCAGGTTCCAGAACTCGAGGTACCGCTCGTCGCCGCCGTGGGCCGGACCTCCCTCGGGTCCAAAGGCGGGGCCGCGGTCGAGGTGGATCTCCGAGCACGGCCCGCACGGGCCGGTCTCGCCCATGGTCCAGAAGTTCTCGTCGTCGTCCCGGCCCATGCGCTGGATCCGCTCGATCGGGATCGAGGTGAGGTCGAGCCACAGCTGCTCGGCCTCGTCGTCGGTGTGGTGCACGGTGACCCACAGCAGCTCGGGGTCGAAGCCGAGGTCCTCGGTGATGAGCTGCCACGCCATGCGGATGGCGCCTTCTTTGAAGTAGTCGCCGAAGCTGAAGTTGCCGAGCATCTCGAAGAACGTGACGTGGCGCTTGGAGCGGCCGATGTTCTCGATGTCGTCGTGCTTGCCCATGATCCGCACGCACTTCTGGGCAGTCGTGGCCCGCGGGTGCGCCGGGGGCTCCTCGCCGAGGAACCACGGCAGGAACTGGTTCATGCCGGCGTTGGTGAACAGCGGCGCCCGCGGGTGGTGCGGGATGAGGCCGGACGACGGCATCGGCGTGTGGGCGCGGTCCGCGAAGAAGCCGGTGAAGGTGGAGCGCAGGCGCTCCGCTGTCCAGTCGGTGGGGGGCGTCGTCATGGCTGGGCCAGAGACTACCGGCGGCCGACGATCTCCCTGGGAGGTTCGGAGGCGGTCGCGAGAACCTCGATGGCGGGGCCCCGGAGCACCTGGTGGCCGGCCTGCGCGTGCAGCACCCGCTCGACCTCCTTCGTCGTGCGTCGGCCTTCGCGGAGCGCAGCGCCGAGGTCCGACCAGAGGTGCCGCCCCGCTCCGACGACCTGGTCGACCACGCCGGCCGGGCTCACCCGCTGGGCGGCGGTCTGGAGACGCCGCGCGGCCCAGACGCCAACGCCGATCCAGAACAGCCGTCGCAGCATCAGTCCGTGCCCGCCCGCAGCGCCCGTCGCTCCCGGAACGTCCGCGCGGCGGCGGCGCTGCCGGCCCCCCACGCCCGCGCCTTCACCGCGGGGAGGGTGACGGCGAGATCAGCCAGACGGGCGGCCGCCTCTGCCGTGGCGACCGCCACCTCGGCTCGCGCCGCCGCCGCGTCGAGCCGGTCGATCCCGTGCGCGGCGTCGGCCGCGGCGGCGGCCAGGAGGTCGGCTGCGGCAGCGAGCGCCTCCGCGGCGGCGCCGAGCGACCGCTCCGCCGTGTCGAGCGACCGCAGCAGGCGGCCGGTGACGACCACCAGCAGGAGGGCCGCGCCGACCGCCAGCGCGATGGCGATCCCCGCGGCGGCGCCCATGTCGGCCGAGGTTATCGGCGAGACCGATCCGTCACCATCTGTCGCTCTCCGACCGGATCGGGACGCGAAGCCTCACCGGGCCCGGGCGAGGAGGGGAGGCCGCCGTCAGGCCGGTGCGTCCAGGGCGGGAGCGGACGGCGGCCGACGACGGCCCTCGACGCCGTGGCTCGACGGCTCGTAGTACCGGACGTCGCCGAGCTCGTCGGGCAGGTAGCGCTGCTCCACCCAGCCCCGGGGGTCGTCGTGCGGGTAGGCGTAGCCGACGCCGTGGCCGATCTTCTGCGCGCTCTTGTAGTGGGCGTCGCGCAGGTGCGGGGGCACCGGGGCCGCGGGCTTGGACTGCACGTCGCTCATGGCCTGCCAGATGGCGAGGGCGCTGCGGTTCGACTTCGGTGAGGTGGCGAGGTGCACCACGGCCTGCGCCAGGTTGAGCTGCACCTCGGGCATCCCGACGTACTCGACGGCGTTCGCCGCGGCGGTGGCCACGACGAGGGCCATCGGGTCGGCCATGCCGACGTCCTCGGAGGCCAGGACCACGAGACGCCGGGCGATGTACCGGGGGTCCTCCCCCGCCGTCAGCATCCGGGCCAGGTAGTAGACGCCGGCGTCGGGATCGCTGCCACGGATGCTCTTGATGAAGGCGCTGATGACGTCGTAGTGGTCATCGCGGCCGTAGGTGAGCGCCCGCGTCGTGCGGGCCCGCTCGACCGCGTCGACGTCGACGTGACCCCGCCCGATGGCGGCCGCCACCTCCAGCGTGGTGAGCAGGGCGCGGCCGTCACCGTCGACGAGGTCGACCAGCAGGGCCCGGGCGTCGTCGTCCACGGTCGCCCCCTCTGCCTCGGCGCCGCGGGAGGCGATGGTGGTGAGGTCCTCGACCGTCAGCTTCTCCAGTCGGAGCAGCGTGCTGCGACTCAGCAGCGGTCCGTTGACCTCGAAGAACGGGTTCTCGGTCGTGGCCCCGATCAGGGTGAGCGTGCCGTCCTCCACGCTCGGCAGGAGCGCATCCTGCTGGGACTTGCTGAACCGGTGGACCTCGTC
>JBKJUI010000194.1:0-3065 GCA_046590775.1 Acidimicrobiales bacterium | reverse complement strand
CCGGTCTTGGCGATGTTCGACGCCTTCCTGTTGATGCTCCGCGCCTGGACCAGGGTCCTGGTCAGCAGCAGCACCGCCACGACGACGATCACGAGGACGATGCCCAGGAAGAGGATGTAGGCCTGGCCCCCCTCGTCTCGCCGACCCAACCTTCGCATACCCATCAGTCCCCCATCACTCGACGTCACTCAACAGCTCACACGGCCGGCGGACGCCGGCCATGCCATAACAGATCGTCCGAGGGGCGGGAATATTCGGTCGCTCCCCTGACAACAGGTACAACGTAGCCGGTTTCACCCGGCCACCGCCGAACGCAGGCGGCGAGCCTGCACGCGCGCAGCGTGGAGGCGGGACATGACGGTGCCCACCGGGATCCGCTGGCGGCGGGCGATCTCGGCGTAGGTGAGGGCCAGCACCTCGCGCATCCACAGCGTCTCCCGCAGGGCGGGGGAGAGGCGCTCGAGGCCGGCCCACAAGGTGGCCAGCTCGAGCGCAGCCATCGCCGCGTCGTCAGGTGCGGCGCCGCGGTGGGGCGGGAGGTCGGGCACCAGCTCCTGGGCCTGACCTCGCCGCTGGGCGTCGAAGCAGCAGTTCCGGATGATCGTCCGCAGCCAGAGCTCGGCCTTGGACGGATCGGCAGAGCCCCACGCCCGCCACGCCCGGAGCCAGGCTTCCTGGCATGCGTCCTCGGCCCTGTCGGGGCCGACGATGGCGCGGGCGTAGCGGAGCGCGTCGCCCGAGAAGCGGCGGTGGAAGTGCTCGAAGGATGGGACCGCCGGAGAGTCCGGCGCCATGGGCAGTGCTGTCACCTGGTCCCCCTCCAAGCCCTTCCCCTAGGTCTGGCGCACCTTCGTCTTGACAAAGTTCACGATCGTATCTGTGGGTATGGCGACCTTGTGCTTGGCCTTCACGTGCTCCGCCACCTTGGCGATCAGCGCGTCTTCAGTATCGGCTTTGCCCTGCCAACGGCAGGCGTGGTCGGCATCCCTTCACCGGAATTGGTACGCCATGGGTCCTTCGATCTCCTGTCTGCTGGAGCGGGGAATCCGCCCAGAGCTTGGGTCAGCGCCCGCGGGCGCTGAGCGTGCGGCGGGCGGGTGGGGCCGGGCGGCCGGCACCGGCGACCAGGTCTCCGAGGGCGCCTTCGATGGCCTTCACGTCGCCGGCGATGCCGCCGAGCACTTCGCCGACCGGTTCGGTCTGGTAGGCGATGGCCCGGACGCCGATGAGGATGGTGCCCAGCGTGAACGTGACGTCGTACAGCACGTAGCCGACGATGATCAGGTAGAAGGCGGTGGTGGCGATGAGGCAGAAGAACAGGAACAGGGTGACGACAGCGGCGGCGTGCATCAGCGGGCTCTCTTCGTGGTCGTGGTCGTGGCGGGAAGGGTCACAGGAGGCGCTTCAGAGCGGCGCCGTACCGGCCGACGAGCCCGAGGGCCGCACCGGTGAGCTCCTTGGTCTTTACGAGCTTGGGCACCGCATCAAGCGTCCCGGTGAGGCCGACCCCATGCTCGAGGATGTCATCGGCGTACTCGTTGATGACGTAGATCGGCCGCAACACACGGTTGAGCAGCAGGACCACCAGTGGGATCACGAGGAGCCCCAACACGACGTTGCCTATCCACCACAAGAACATGCCCTACCCCCATGCTTCGGACCGCTGACGAGTCGATTATAGGTCACGAACACCTAGCGCGTGCAACCCGGACATCTGACCCAGACCGCCACAAGCTCACAAGAGCTCCACCTGTCGGACCTGATTCACCGAGACCCGCTCCACCATGCCGGACGGCGAGCGGCACTCGAGGCGGCCCAGCGGGTCGATGGCGGCGGCGTGGGCCCGCAGCTCGCCCCGGGGCACCAGCTTGATCTTCAGGTTGCGGCCGAGGGAGCTGCACCGCCGCTCGTACGCCGCCAGAGGACCAGCGACGCCGTCGGCCAGCTCGGCGGTGCGCTGGTCGAGCTGCGTCCCGATGGCCTCGAGCAGGTCGTCCCGCCGGTCCTCGGCCTCGCCGGTCAGGTCGAGGCGCACGGTGACCACGGCCACCCGCACCTTCCCCGGCCCGAGCTGTACGTCCGCTCGGATGCCCGCTTGTGTCTGGCCCCCCTCGGCGTCGACGACCAGGTCGGGCCATGCGGTCAGCATCTTCGGCCCGCCGGCGGCCTCGATGCCCTCGGCCACCGCCAGGGCAGCCACGATCCATGGCACGTCGGCCTCCTCGGCCGACAGCTTGGGGCGCAGCACCACGGCAAAGGCAAGCGTCTCCGCAGCCGGCACGGGCCACAGCTGACCCAGCCGGCCGAACGGGCTGACCTCGTAGGTGACCACGACGACGGCGCCGCCGGGCGCCTTCTCCTGGTTGGCCCACGCCAAGGCCATCGCCCCGGCCGAGACGGCGGCCTGATAGCGCCGCACCGGCCGGGGGGCGACGGAGGACGAGGCGCCGTCCTCCGCTGCTGCCCCAGGTGGGTTGGCCGCCGGCTCGTCCCCGCCGCCGATCATCCCGGGCGGGAACCGCCCCCCCCGGCCCGGCGCGGCGGGGTCGCTCACTTGGCCAGGCGAGGGATCAGGCGCTCGATCCGCCACTCGTCGCCCTCCTGGCGCATCTCCAGCGACGCCGCCGGCAGGCCGAGGCCCAGCCGCGGGTCCGGGACGGGCACGACCAGGACGACCCGGGCCGTTCCGGGCTCGAAGACGGCCTCGTCGACCTCGTACTGCAGCGTGTCGACGTCGGCGCTCAACAGGTCGGCGCGGAAGCCGTTCACGAGGTCGCCCCGGAACTGGTCGAGCTCGGCCTTGGTTGCAGTGCCGTCGCGCAGCCGGGCGGCCAGCGGCTCGGGCATCCCGCGTGAGGTGGCGATGCCCATCACGACGCGCTGGGCCTCGGTGCTGAGCATCTCCCACACGAGGTGGTGGTCGCCCCACACGACGGCCTGCACGAAGGTCTGGGCCGCCTCCCCCGGTGCGGCCGCCATCAGGGGCGCTCCCAGCCCTGGGCGTAGAGGAAGTCCCGGACGAACAGGCGCTGCGGCAGCCCCAGCTGGGCGCCGACGGCGTCGTC
>JBKJUI010000182.1:0-7728 GCA_046590775.1 Acidimicrobiales bacterium | reverse complement strand
GACGAGGTCCGCTACCCGACCTTCTCCCACCCCCAGCTGCACCCCGACCGCCTGGCGGTCCCGGCCTGGCTCATGGGCCTGAGCCCGGCGCCGGCCGAGTCGTGCCGATACCTCGAGCTCGGCTGTGGTGACGCCGGGACGCTCACCGCGCTGGCCGTGGCCCTGCCCGGCAGCGAGTTCGTGGGCGTCGACCTCGCTCCCACCGCCGTGCTGCGGGGTCGCAACGTCGCCTCGGCGCTCGATCTCGCCAACCTCACCCTGATCGAGGCCGACCTGGCCGATCTGCCGGGTGACCTCGGCACGTTCGACTACGTGGTGAGCCACGGCGTCTTCTCCTGGGTCCCGGATCCGGCCCGGGTCGGAATCCTGCGGGCCTGCAAGGAGGGGCTGCGGCCCGACGGGGTGGCCTACGTCAGCTACAACGCCAACCCAGCCGGCCTCCTCCGCGAGATCACCCGCCAGATGCTGCGCTTCCACCTGCGGCGCGGTGAGCGCACACCCGAGGAGAAGCTGCAGGAGGCGCACGCCTTCCTCGGCTTCCTGACCACGGCCCGCAGCGAGGGCGACCCGTGGCGACAGCTGGTGCAGAGCGAGATCGAGCACCTGACCACGCGCCTCCCGTCCTCGCTCGTCCACGACGAGCTGGCCGACGTCAACACGCCGTTCTGGCTGCACGAGGTCCTCCAGATGGCGGCGGGCCACGGGCTCCGCTTCCTGTCCGAGGCCGACGATCTCGGCGACCAGAGCGCGCTGTGGCCCGAGCACATCGTCAAGCTTCTGTCAGCGCTGGAGGACGAGCCCGAGGACCGGGAGCAGTACCTCGACTTCCTGGTGGCCCGACGGTTCCGCCAGACCCTGTTCTGCCACGACGACCGGCTCCTCGATCGCCCCATCCCGCCGAGCCGAATCCAGTCGCTGGACGTCGCCTCCGGCGTCGCTGTCGTCGGGTCGGACGCGCCCGACCTCAGCCCCGGTGTCCACGTCGAGTTCGCCACCCCCCAGGGGCTGGTGGCCGGGACCGACCTGGCGCTCGGCAAGGCCGCCCTGCAGGTCCTCGGCCAGGCGTGGCCCGCCGCCGTCCCGTTCCGGCAGCTGCTGGCTGCTGCCCGCCACGCCACCGCCGAGTGGCGTGGCGGCGGCGAGCCGGACGACGGCGAGGAGCTGGCCCGCTTCCTGGTGCGGGTGCAGGGAGCGCGGGTCATCGAGATGCGACGGCACCGGCCGGCCTGGCCGCGCCGCCTGGAGCAGGTGGCCGAGCGGCCCCTCGCCAGCCCCCTGGCGCGTCACCAGGCCCGCCTCGGGGGCGGGGTGGCCACGCTCACCGCCGAGACGATCGACCTCGACCCGGTGCTTCGGCTCGTCCTCGGGCTGTGCGAGGGCACCCACGACCGCGTGGGCCTCATGGCCGGGCTGGCCGAGCTGGCCGAGCTCCCCGACGGCACCCCGCCCGGCCGGGATGCGCTGGACGACGCGCTGGGGCGCCTGGCCGAGCACGCCCTCCTCCTGCGCTGACCTGATCCCGCAGACGCCAGGACTAGTCCGACCGGGTCAAATCGTCAATGGTCAGAACCTCGGGCTCGAGACTGCCGATGACCTGTTCCGAGACTCGGTGGACTCGGGACTCGGCGGCGGCCTCACCGGCATCCTGGCCTCGATCCCCGACCTGCAGGCGATTCTCGGCCTCCTGCCTTCGACCAGCGCTGGTTCGCTGCGGCAGGTGCTGGCCGCGCTGCCCGCGAGCCAGGTCCCGGCCCTCGGCCATCTGCTGTCGAGCCTGTCGAGCGGCGGCATCACCTCCCTGAGCTCGGTCCTCGGCGCCCTGCCGACCGGATCGCTGGGCAGCCTCAGCGGCCTGCTCGGCACCCTCCCGGCTGACCGGGTGCCGGCCCTCGGGACGCTGCTCGGGGCTCACCCCCGAAGGGCGCACGGTGCTGCTGAGCCTGCTGAGCAAGCCCACGACCGAGGTCCACGCCGTGGCCGAGGTCCTCGCCTCGGCCTGACGAGAGCCGCGGCCCGGACGCCCGTGCTCCCTGCTGCCGAACAGTCCGCCGGCCGCGGGCGGCGTCGAGACGGGCCGACCAGTACAGGATCGGCGCCTCCATCTCGGCGTCGGACGCCAGAGCCGGCGAACGTTCGTCCACCAGGAGCCAGGTCACATCCCTGGTGAGGCCAGTCGCCACCGCCCGGACCACCAAGGCGGGTAGTGCGAATAGCCCATCCTGACCATTGCATGTTCACGAGGCGTGACCTTGGGTACCTAGTCAGCGGTCGCTCAGGGTGGGCGCCTGACTTGGGGGATGCGGATGAAACGACTCGTAGGAATGGCCGCCGTGAGCGGGGTCACGGTTTCGCTGGGACTGATGGCATTCCCCGTCGCCGCTTCGGCAGCACCCGGCGGCGCAGCAGCCACGCCCCAGGCCGCAACGGCTGGCCGCAGTGGAGCCGCACCGGCCCAGCCTGCTGCCGCCCAACCGAACCGGGCGGCACCGGCGCCGCCGAAGCCGGCGAAGCCGTCGGGACCTGGGGCGCCTCCCGACCAGGCCGCAGCGAAGGGGCAGGCCCGCGCCGCCGCGGGGCGAACGGTGCCGTCGGCGGCGACGAGGTCGAACCGGCCGGGCTCGGCCAACCGGGCCACGGGCCAGGCTCGGGCGGCCCAGGTGCACGCCCTCAACACCGCTGCGGCGGCTGATCGCGCTGCTGCCCGCGCCGCAACGGCAGCGACCTCGGCAAGGGCAACGGCGGCGCCGGTCGCCCCAGCCGCCACACCGACCGACCCGGGTGGGGGGCAGCCGAAGGTGCTGCTGTGCCACGTGACCTCCTCCGGCACCAGCCCGTACAGCGTGATCGAGGTGGCCTCGCCCGCAGCCGTGAACGCCCACCTCGGGCACGGCGACGTGGCCACGGTCAACGGCGAGTGCCCCGGGCCGGTCGTCCCGCCTGCGCCGGGCGGCACGGTCACGATCTGCCACCGCACCGGCACGAGCGGAGCGCCGTTCGAGCTCTTGGCGGTCGGTGCTGTCGATCTGGCCGCTCACCTGGCCCACGGCGACGTGGGTACGGTCGGTGGCGTCTGCCCCGGAGCTGTCGTGCTGTCCGCGATGTTCAGCCAGAACCCGGTCGTGGTGCCGGTCCGCCAGCTTCGCGCCGAGGTGCTGGGCGAGTCCTTCGAGTCTGAGGTCCGGGCGCAGCTCGTCAGCGCCCCGGTCCAGGCCAGGACGACCGATCGGGGTGGGTCCCTGGCCCGCACCGGCGTGGAGTCCGGTCCCCTCGTCCTGATCGCCCTGCTGCTGCTGCTCGTCGGCGCCCGCCTCGTCCACAGCGGGAACCGCCGCTCGGCGGCCTCGGTCACTTCGGCCGTGGCGGCTCCGGGCGTGGCCTCGCCGGCCCTTCCCGGCTTCCACTCGTTCCGTGGGCTCGCCGCCAACCGGAGCCGAGCACCGGGGCTCTCGGGGCGACCGCGGTCACCGAGATCCCGGTAGCGCACCAAGCGGCGTCCCGCCCGCGGCAGACCTCAACGGAGGTCGGCTGCGGGCGGTTTCGCGTCCTCGGGAGGAGCCAGGTCGGGGCGGGCGGACCACTCGAGGATCTGTGCCTCCATCTCGGCGTCCGAGGCGAACCGCGCCGGCTCGTAGCACCCAAGAGGGAACAGCGTGGTGCGGATCGCGCAACGGTTGCAGAAGGTGCAGGGGCGGTCGGGCCCCTCCTTTCCGGCCTGGAACAGCGCCGGCAGGTCCGGGTTGGCCAGCAACGGCCGGGCCATCGACACCAGGTCACAGCCGCCGGACGCCAACGCCTGCTCCACGACCGACCGGTTCTGGAACCCACCGTTGGCAACAACGGGCAGCCCCAACTCGGCCCGGAAGCGGCGGGCGTCGGGCAGGTTGGCCGCCTCCTCGAAGCCCCATCCGACGCTCAACATGCGTTGCAACAGGGAGCGGGGAACGGCGTTCAGCAACTTGGCCCGGATCTCCGCCTTCCGCGACAGGTGCCGGGTCGAGTTGACGAACATCCGCACCTCGTCGAGCGGGAAGTCCCCCGGCGTCTCGCCCGGGTTGATGAACCCGTAGCCGTTGCTCACGTGCAGGTAGTCGACGCCAAGGTCCTTCAGCCACCTGCCGTAGGTGAGGTAGGTGCCGATGGTGTTGCCAATCAGATGGTCGCGGAACCGCCACGTCAGGGGGAGGCGGACGTTGAGCGGTAGGTGGTTGCGGTCGTTCGCCGAGATGCGGACACCCACCAGGAAGTCGGAGCCGACCTGGCGGCGGACCTCGACCATCACGTCGCGGAGGAGCTGGAACCGCTTCTCGACCGACCCGCCGTAGCGGTCGTTGCGCCGGTTGATCGCCGGGTTCAGGAACTGGTGGATGAGGTACCCCTTCGAGGCCGTGACCTCGACACCGTCGGCGCCCGCCTCCCGGACCCTGCGGGCCGCCTCGCCGAACTCGGCCACCGACTGCTCGATGTCGGCGATCGTCATCTGGGTGCGCCGGCTGCGGTAGCCATAGAAGAGGTCCAGCCCGGGCGACGGGCCGTAGCCGTCCTCGGGCTGGCTGAACAGGCTGGTCTGCACGTGTGACCCGCCGTCACCGATCTGGATGATGTAGCGGCAATCCTCGCCGTGCACCCCGGCGATGCCCTCCCGCAGGGGCTTGATGAACTTGTCGGCGCTGATCTGGGGGTACTCGAGGGGCGACCAGCGGCGGGAGTTGACGTTCAGCGTGGCCGAGACGATCCCGGCGACACCGTTCTGGGCGAAGCGCAGCTCGAAGTTCTTCCAGGCATTGCTGACGGTGCCGTCGTAGTAGGCGGTGCGACCCCCGATCGACGATCGGACGAGTCGGTTCTTGAACGTCACGCCCTTGATCGTGAAGGGCTCGAAGATGGGGTCGGCCATGTCGAACAGTGTGGCCACAGCGCCCGACGCCGCGCCGGACCGAGCGCTGTCGCAGCCTGGCTGGGTGGACAGGGCGGGCTTCTGGCAGATCGTGGAGGCGGCGCCGGCCGGCGCGGGAGGAGGTCCGGATGCGGCTGACGAGGTGTCCGTCCGCCCTGTTCCGCAGCCGAGGCGCTAGGGCGGGGCCTCCGCCCGGATGATCTCGGCAGCGCGGGCGAAGACGGCGTCGAACATGGGCTCGGTGAGGCGGCCGGTGAAGGTGTTCTGCTGGCTCGGGTGGAACGATCCGAGGAGGGTACGAGGGCGACCGGCGAGATCGGGCGGCAAGGCCACCTCGGCCAGGTGGGAGAAGGCGGGGCGAGGCCGGGCGCCGCGGGCCAGCACCGACCAGGCCACGTCCCAGGCGAAGCGGCCGAGGGCCACCACCACCGCCACGTCCTGCAGCAGGGCCAGCTCGCGCTCGAGGAAGGGGGTGCACGCGTCGCGCTCGGCCGGTGACGGCTTGTTGGCCGGCGGGGCGCAGCGAACGGCGGCGCTCACCCAGCAACCGGCGAGGCAGAGCCCGTCGTCGCGGGACCGGGACGTCGGCTGGTTGGCGTAGCCAGCCCGCCACAGGGCGGCGTAGAGCCAGTCGCCGCTCCGATCGCCCGTGAACACCCGCCCGGTCCGGTTGCCCCCGTGCGCCGCCGGGGCCAGACCGAGCACGAGCAGCCGGGCGCGCGGATCGCCGAAGCCGGGGATGGGGCGGCCCCAGTACTCCTCGTCCCGGAACGCGGCCCGGCGCTCCTCGGCCACCTGCTCCCGCCAGGCCACGAGGCGGGGGCAGCGGCGACACGAGGTGATCTCCGCCTCCAGCCGATCCAGGTCGTCCGGCGGGCTAGGCACGAACGCAACGCTACGGTCGGACCGACATGCCGGCCCGCCGCAAGCTCCCGAAGCCGACGACGATCGCCTTCGTCCGCCACGGCCAGACGCCCACCACGGGCAAGGTGCTACCCGGCCGGGCCAAGGGGCTGCGCCTGGCCGACAAGGGGCGCGAGCAGGCTCAGGCTGCGGCCGATCGGCTGGCCGCCTACAGCAATGTCGCCGCCGTGTACGCCTCGCCCCTCGAGCGCACCCGGGAGACGGCAGCGCCGATCGGCAGGGCCCTCGGCCTCCCGGTCACCGTCGAGCGAGGTCTCCTCGAGTGCGACTTCGGGGCGTGGACGGGGCGGGAGCTGAAGGACCTGTACAAGCTCCCCGAGTGGCAGCAGGTGCAGCGCACCCCGTCGCAGTTCCGCTTCCCGGACGGCGAGTCGTTCCTCGAGATGCAGGCCCGCACGTCCGACGCCGTCCACCGGATCGTCGCCGCCCACCCGGGCGAGATCGTCGTCTGCGTCAGCCACGCCGATCCCATCAAGGTCATGGTCGCCGACGCCATGGGCAGCCACCTCGACCACTTCCAGCGGTTCGGCGTCAGCCCCTGCTCCATCACCGTCATCGCCTACTCAGTCGCCGGTCCCAACGTGCTGTGCGTGAACTCCACCGACACGCTGCCCGGGGCCGCGTGACCCCGTGAGCAGCAGCTTCGACCTGCCGTCCGTCGACAGGATCACGGTGGGGACCGTCGGCGAGCCCGGCCGCCGCACGTTCTTCCTGCAGGCCCGCGAGGACGCCCTGCTGGTCAGCCTCAAGGTCGAGAAGGGCCAGGTGGCGGCGCTGGCCGAGCGCCTGGGCGACCTGCTGCAGGAGAACCCGGCCAGCTCGACCATCCCCGAGCCCGCCGACCTCGACCTCGAGGAGCCGACGCTGGCCGAGTTCGTCGTCGGCTCACTCGGGCTCTCCTTCAGCACCGACGACGACCGGGTCGTCATCGTGTGCGAGGAGCTGGTCTTCGTCGAGCCCGACGAGGACGAGCTCGACGACGACGAGGACGATGAGGACGATGAGGACGACGACGCCCCGCAGGGTGCTGTCGCCCGCTTCGGCCTGACCCGCGGCCAGGCCGCCGCCCTGGCCATGCGCGGGGCCACGCTCGTGGCCACCGGCCGCACCGCCTGCCCGCTCTGCGGCTACCCACTCGACCCCCGGGGCCACGCGTGTCCGAAGACCAACGGCCACCGTCCTCCGACGCTGTAGCCCTCGAGCGCTTCCCCGACCTCGACTCCGACCGGTACGTCGAGGTGCTGGCCTGCGGGGAGGTCGAGCTGATCGGGCGGATGCCGTGGTCCTCCAACGCCACGTTCCTCGTCGCGCTGGAGCTGGCCGGCGACGGCTGCCACGCCATCTACAAGCCCCACCGCGGGGAGCGGCCTCTGTGGGACTTCCCCGGTGGCCTGTACAAGCGGGAGGTGGCGGCCTGGGCCGCGTCCGAGGCCCTCGGATGGCACCTCGTGCCCGAGACCCTCGTGCGGCCGGACGCCCCCCTCGGCGAGGGGTCGCTGCAGCGCTTCGTGTGGGGTGACCAGGAGGAGCACTACTTCACGCTCCTCGAGGACACGGGCCACCACGACCGCCTCCGGCAGATGGCCGCCTTCGACGTGGTCGTGAACAACACCGACCGCAAGGCCGGCCACTGCCTGCTCGGCGACGACGGTCTGGTCTGGGGGATCGACAACGGCCTGTGCTTCCACGTCGAGCCGAAGCTGCGCACCGTCATCTGGGACTTCGCCGGCGACCGCCTGGAGGATGCGTGGCGCGACGACCTCCGCCGGCTGGCCGCCGATCCCCCGCCCGCCCTGGCCCGCCTCCTGCACCCACGCGAGGTCGCCGTGGTGGTCCGTCGAGCGGCCACGCTCGCCGAGCGGGGCGAGCTCCCCGACCCCCACCCCCACCCCCCCCCCCACCCCCCGCCC
>JBKJUI010000177.1:0-2593 GCA_046590775.1 Acidimicrobiales bacterium | reverse complement strand
GCTACCTGACGCTGATGGAGAGCGACTTCCCGAGCGAGCTCTCCAAGATGTTCAACGCCATGGAGAACCAGGAGAACCCCTGGGCGCTCTCGCAGGGCACCCGGGGCGAGTGGGCCGAGGGTCTGCCGATCGAGGTCCCGGTCGTGGACGGGACCGAGGCGCTCGGCCACGAGTACCTGTTCTGGGTCGGCTGCGCCGGCAGCTTCGACGACCGGGCCAAGAAGGTGACCATCGCCACCGCCAAGCTGCTCCAGCGGGCCGGCGTCGACTTTGCCATCCTCGGCCCGCCCGAGCGCTGCACCGGCGACCCGGCCCCCCGCTCCGGCAACGAGTACATCTTCCAGATGCTGGCCATGCAGAACGTCGAAGCCCTGAACGGCATGGGCGTGAAGAAGATCATCACGCTGTGCCCCCACTGCTTCAACACCCTGGGCAACGAGTACCCGCAGCTCGACGGCCACTACGAGGTCGTGCACCACAGCCAGTTCCTCGAGTTCCTCATCGCCAACAACCGCCTGATCCTCGACGACGCCTCCCTCGAGGAGCGGGTCGTGTACCACGACTCCTGCTACCTGGGCCGACACAACGACGTCTACGGCGCCCCCCGCAACGTGATCGGGTCGCTGAAGGGCATCCAGATCGTCGAGGCCCCCCGCAACGGCACCACCGGCATGTGCTGCGGCGCCGGCGGCGCCCGCATGTGGATGGAGGAGAACGTCGGCAAGAAGGTCAACACCGAGCGGGCCCGGGAGCTTCTCGACACCGACGCCAAGCGGGTCGCCACCGCCTGCCCCTTCTGCTACATCATGCTGGACGACGGCGTGAAGGAGCACGGCCGCGACGACGTCCTGGTCCAGGACATCTCCATGCACCTGGTCGACGCCCTTGAGCGGGCCGAGCGCCAGCGCGCCGAGGTCGGCCTCCCGCCAGCCAACGAAGGCGCCGCCGACCTCCCCGTCGGACCGTAGCGGCGGTTCGCTTCGCCCGATCCGCGAACCCCCGCACGTCGCGCCGATTGCCCTCACCGCGTACGTGGCGGCGACCATGGCGACCGGGATTGGGTCGCCCGCCAGCTCCACCACCAGCGCAGCAAAGAACACTGCCAGCACCTGGGCCCGAGGCCGGCACCGGCGCCCCCATGCTCCTGGAGGGTCATGAATCACCCGTTCGTTGTCAGTGCGCCTCGCACGGGCCGGGCCGCAGTGGCGGCCCGGCCCGAGGCGACGGATTCGCCTCCTGGACGGCTAGAGGAGCCGTTCGATGATCGGGCAGTTGACCACGATGCCGACAGAGCCGTACGGCTTGCCGCCAGGCCCGGTGATCCAACCGTCGCGCACCAGTCCGAGGATCTGGAACTCGTCGATCAGCCGGGAGCGATAGCCACTGTCGACAGCTGTCTTGGTCCACTCGCCGAGGTTGATGTCCCACGCCGGGCTGTAGTCGTTGGCGACGTTCGGGATGCCTCCGATCACGTTCAGCGGCGGTCCTTCGCCGGCGAGGGCGCTGTTGAGGCCCTGGCGCTGCGGGTTCTGCTTTCCAGTCGGGCCATTGGCAGTGACGAAGAGCCGCTCGATGGGCGAGAAGGCGCTGTCGTCACGACCGACGGCGAGGTCCCCCAGGGCCGGGGCGAAGGTGCCGTTGTCGAGGGTGGCGACGGTTTGGTCTGAGGACTCGGTGCTGATGTAGGTCGCCGGCTTGGCGAAGCTGAAGATGGACGTCGTCTGCAGCGTCACCGTGCCCTGGCCGTTGCTGTCGGCGGTTGGACAGATCTTCACGACCCGGTCGTGGGCCACCTTGTGGTCGACGTTCCCGTCGCAGAAGTTGAGCTGGGCAGCGCTGCTGCCATACGCGATCACCGGGGCGTTGTAGATCGGCGACCCGGCGATGTTCTGAACCTGCACATAGGGGGTGTAGTCCTTGTCGCCGACCGATCCGGCAGTCGCCACCTTCGGCGGGAAGAAGTTGGGAGCGTCCCCTGGCACCAAAGTTCGTTCCTGGGCAAAGTTGACCTTGCCCTTCTCGAAGGTAAGGCTGGCATCCTTCTCGAGTGTTGCCTTCCGGTAGGCGTTCCCGACCGCTGTGTAGCCGAGCTTGGCGGAGAAGTTCAGACCAAGGGCGTCGGCGTTCCGCTCGTCTGTGGTGTCAGTGAGGATGTACCAGACGTTGTCGCCGTTGCGGCTGTGCCCGAGGTAGAGCGGCAACGTGATCGTGTTCGCCTCGTGGTCGATCGTTCCTGACTTCAGCAGCTGTTGCGGCCCGACCAGATACTGGTTGCCTGGGGAGAAGGACTGGGACGGGGCGGGACCGAAGTACGTCGCGGGCACGCTGGCCCCCGTCGACGGCGGGGCCGGCTGGTTCTCGGCGAGCGACGGCAGCGCGGTGGTCGCCAAGGTGCCTGCGGCGACTGCAGCGGCGGCGAGGGCGAAGCTACGACCTCGCGTTCCAAAATAGGAGCGGGCGGATTTCATACAGGGGTTCCTTTCATGGTGGTAATGCTGCCGAATAGATGGAGACGCGTGGGCACGCGTTTCCCAGAGGCGCAGTGGTGTCAGATGCGCCTTCCTGGAAGGTAGCAAGGCTCGCAGAACGCCGT
>JBKJUI010000016.1:0-3697 GCA_046590775.1 Acidimicrobiales bacterium | reverse complement strand
CTCGGCCGGGTCGACGACGGCAAGGCGGCGTCCCTCCTCAGCAGGCTCTTCGCCGCCTTCAAGGAGCGCCACCCCGGCCCGTTGGCGCTCGTCTTCGCCGGCCCGGTGGTGGACCGGCCGCCACCCCACCCCGACGTGGTGGTGGCCGGCCTGGTCGACGAGGCCGCGAAGTGGGGGCTCCTGGCCGGGGCGGAGGCGCTGGTCAACCCATCGCCCAACGAGGCGTTCTCCATCGTCTTGATGGAGGCGTGGACCTGCGGCCTGCCGGTGCTCGTGAACGCCCGCTGCGCCGCCACCCGCGAGCACTGCTCCCGGTCCAGCGGCGGCCTGTGGTTCGACGGGCAGGGCTCCTTCGACGCCATCGTCGGCCGGCTCGACGCCGACCCGGTGCTGCGAACCCGCCTCGGCGCGGCCGGCGCCGCCTACGTCGGGCAGCGCTTCCTGTGGCCGTCGCTGATCGAGCGCTACCAGGCGTTCCTGGGCCGCACCCTCTGAGAGCCGGGCACGGGTTCTCGGGGAGCTGACCCTGACCGGGCTGGGGGGCATCCCGCCGACCCCGGTGAGGCCGACGACTGCGACCTACGTGACGGTGTGGCCCTTCGGTGAGGCGAAGCCCCTGGCCTCCAACCTCAACATCCCGGCCGGTGACACCCGCGCCAACCTCGTCGTGGTCAAGGTCGGCGTCGGTGGCAGCAAGATCAGCTTCTCGCACGACGCCGGCACCGTCGACCTGATCGCCGACGTCGTCGGCTGGTACGGGCACCTGGCCCCCTGACCCGGGCGCCGGCGGTGGAAGACTGGCCCGAGTGGCCACCTCAGCAGCTCGAGCCCGACACCTGGCCCGCCGGGCCGAGCGCTCCCTCCGGGCGGCCCGGTCGGCCTGGGTCGGCGGGAACGGGGCGCACCCGCCGAAGCCGGACATCCCGCCGTGGCCGCTCGAGGGGCCGGGACCGACCTTCCCCGGGCTCGTCTCCCAGCCCTGCACCGACGCCCAGATCCGCACCGAGGCCTACCGGGCCTGGGGCGAGCGGCTGCGCACGCCGGAGATCTACGTGCACCGCAAGCAGTGGGAGTGGTTCTACATCGTCCAGGCCCTCGACGAGGCCGGGGTGGTCCGCCCCGGTGGCCGGGGCCTGGGCTTCGGGGTCGGCGAGGAGCCGCTGGCCGCCTGGTTCGCCAGCCAGGGCTGCTCGGTCGTGGCCACCGACTACCCGGGCGGCGAGCACGCCGACGCCTGGGCCTCGTCGGGCGAGCTGGCCACCTCGCTCAGCCAGCTCAACAGCGGCGGCGTCTGCCCCGACGAGCTGTTCCACGAGCGGGTGTCCTTCCGCAGGGTCGACATGCGCGACATCCCCGCCGACCTCGAGGGCTTCGACTTCACCTGGTCGTCCTGTGCCTTCGAGCACCTCGGGTCGATCGACGACGGCCTGCGCTTCGTCGTGGACCAGCTGCGCACCCTCCGGCCCGGCGGGGTGGCCGTGCACACGACGGAGCTGAACGTGTCCTCGGCCACCGACACGACCGAGACGGGCCCCACCGTCCTCTTCCGCCGCCAGGACCTCGAGCGGCTGGCCGACCAGCTGCGTGCCGCCGGCCACCAGATCACGTGCACGTTCCACACCGGCGACTACCCGAACGACCGCTGGGTCGACGTAGCGCCGTTCACCAACACCCACCTCAAGATCCGGATGGGGGAGCACGTCACCACGTCGTTCGGCGTCCTCGTGCGAAAGGCCGGGTGACCGGCGCCGGCTTCGGCCGACGGGATGTCACGGTCTCCCTCTAACTTCGCGTTGTGAGATCACGCATCTTCGTCGGCGTCGCCCTCCTCGTCCTCGGCCTCGTCGTCCCACTCGGGGCCGCGGTGCAACCGGCGGCGGCCGTCAACCCGACGTGGGCGGACAACCCGGTGTGGACGGCGAACCTGCCGGGCGTCGTCCGCGAGTCGTCGCCGGCGCCGGCCGACCTCGACGGCGACGGGGTCCTCGACGTGGTGTTCGGGGCCCACGACGGCAACGTCCACGCCCTGCGGGGACAGAACGGCCAGCCGGTGGGCGGCTGGCCCCGCTTCACCGGGCGGGAGATCAACTCCTCCCCCGCCATCGCCGACACCGACGACGACGGGAGGCCCGAGGTGTTCGTCGGCTCGGGCATCTCGAGGCCCCAGCCGCCGCCCTGCGCCTCCGAGGGCTCCATGTGGTCTTTCGCCAGCAACGGCGCCACCCGCTTCCAGGTCCGCAACCAGGACCAGTGCTCGACCAGCCTCAACATCCACTCGACCCCGGCGCTCGGCGACATCAACAACGACGGTACGGCCGACGTGACCTACGGCGCCCTGGGGCTGACCGACTGGTCGCTCACCAGCACGGGCGGGGTCAACCCCGGTTGGCCGTTCTACGCCGGCGACACCGCCTTCTCCTCACCTGCGCTGGCCGACGTGAACGGCGACGGCCAGACCGACGTGGTGATCGGCCAGGACTCGGGACTCGGTGGCCCCTTCAACCATCGCGGTGGCTTCGTACGGGCCATCTCGGGCGCCGGCCAGCTCCTGTGGGCCTTCCCCACGAACGAGATCGTCCGGTCATCCCCCAGCATCGGCGACATCGATGGGGACGGGAAGGCCGACATCGTCTTCGGTACGGGCGACTTCTACGCCCGCACGCCCGGCGGGGCCACCGATTCGGTCAAGGTGTTCGCCCTCGAGCTCGACGGCCGCTTGAAACCCGGGTGGCCCCGGGCCACCGACGGCTACACGGTGGCCTCCCCGGCCCTGGCCGACGTCAGCGGCGACGGCCGCCTCGACGTCGTCATCGGCACGTGGAACCCCAACAACGTCAACGGCTCGGTCTTCGCCTTTCAGGGCACCGGCGCGCCGATCTGGCAGCGGGACTCCGGCGGCGGGATCGTGATCGGCGCGGTGACCACCGCCGACCTCAACGGCGACGGGGCCCAGGACGTCCTGGTCCCGACCGGCGGGGGGTTCTTCGCCTATGACGGGAAGACCACGGCCCGGCTCTTCGCCCTGGCCGAGGGACAGGTGTCGTTCCAGAACTCCGCCCTGGTCACCGACGCCGACGGCGACGGCCAGCTCGACATCTTCCTCGCCGGCATCAAGCCGGCCGGCGGCGGTGTCGCCTACCGCTTCGAGATGCCTGCGGGGCCCCGAATCGGCAACCAGGCCTGGCCCATGTTCCGCGGCGACGCTCGCCGCACCGGCTCCTTCACCAACCCGCCGCTGCGCCGGACCTTCTGCAGCCCCGCCCAGCGCGAGGGCTACTGGCTGGCGGCCAGCGACGGCGGGATCTTCAGCTACTGCGACGCCGGCTTCTTCGGGTCGACCGGCGGCACCCCGCTCAACCGACCGATCGTCGGGATGGCGGGCACGCCCAGCGGTCGCGGGTACTGGCTGGTGGCCAGCGACGGCGGGATCTTCGCCTTCGGCGACGCCACCTTCCGCGGCTCCACCGGCGGCACCCCGCTCAACAGCCCGATCGTGGGCATGGCCGCCACACCGTCGGGCCGGGGCTACTGGCTGGTGGCCTCCGACGGCGGGATCTTCGCCTTCGGCGACGCGGTGTTCCGCGGCTCCACCGGCGGCACCCCGCTCAACCGGCCGATCGTGGCCATGGAGTCCACACCCACCGGCGGCGGCTACTGGCTGGTGGCCAGCGACGGCGGGATCTTCGCCTTCGGCGAC
>JBKJUI010000383.1:0-4307 GCA_046590775.1 Acidimicrobiales bacterium | reverse complement strand
CGGAGCCGGCGGGCTCGGGCGTGCGGTCGAAGCGCCGCTTGGCGTTGTAGGTGGAGAGGGGGTTGTCGGCCACGGGTCCCTCACCTACCCCTTCGTCAGCTGAGCGCCTTCAGCAGGGCGGTGAGCTCGTCGGCCGGGCCGGCCGGGATCGTGTACCCCTCGGGGTCGCGGATCTCGTCGAAGTGGTCGCGCACCTGCTCGGGCGTCAAGGCGCCCGGGTTCGCCCACCCCTCGGTCATGCCGATGAAGAACCGGGCCACCCGCCCCCCAGCCGCGGAGAAGACCTCGCCGCTGACGGGGCAGTCCTCGTGGGCCAGCCAGGCGACGACGGGCGAGATCTGGTCAGGGTCCAGCTTCTCGGCGAACGGGCCCAGCAAATCCTCGGTCATCCGGGTCCGGGCGACCGGGGCCACGGCGTTGACCCTGATGTTCCGCTTGGCGCCCTCGGCGGCCAGCACCCGGGTGAGCCCGACCAGGCCCATCTTGGCCGCCCCGTAGTTGGCCTGGCCGAAGTTGCCGAGGATGCCCGAGTTGGATGAGGTGTTCACCACGCGGCCGTAGGACTGCTCACGCATGTGCACCCACGCCGGCTGGGTGACGTGGAACGCTCCGCGCAGGTGGACGTCGAGCACGGCGTCGACCATGGCCGGCTCCATGTTGTGAAACGACTTGTCCCGCAGGATGCCTGCGTTGTTGATGACGATGTCGATCTTGCCGTAGGCGTCCAGCGCCGTCTGCACGATGGCCTTCCCGCCCTCGACCGTGGCCACCGAGTCGGTGTTCCCGACGGCCTCGCCGCCCATCCCCTTGATCTCCTCGGCCCGCTGCTCGGCCAGCGACGAGGCGCCGCTGCCGTCGACGCTGCCGCCGAGGTCGTTGACCACGAGCAGGGCCCCGCGACCGGCCAGCAGCTTGGCGTGCTCCCAGCCGAGCCCACCGCCGGCTCCGGTGATGATCGCTACGCGCCCGTCATACCCGAGGTCTGCCACGACCGGGAAGGTAGCCGCTGGCCCTGGGTTCGAAAGAGCCGTCAGCGGAGGGTCAGGCCCCAGGTCATCGTGTGGCCGTCGTCGGGCTCGAGCACGACGAGATCTTCGCCGGTGTTCAGGGCGTTCGGGCCGCAGGTCATGGGCTCGAGCGCCACGGCCGCTCGGCGCCACTGCTCCGGCAGGGAGTCGCCCGTGAACAGCTGCCACCACCGGACGGTGGCGTCGCCCCAGAGGACGGTCGTCCGCCCGTCGGGAGCCGTCACCGTCGCCTCGACCCGCCCGTCGGGCAGGCGCTCGAGGTCGGTGAAGGCGTTGTCCGCCTGGCGGGCGCCGACCGCCACGATTCCGTCAAAGTCGAACGGGGACCCGGCCGTGGGCCGCCGCTCGGTCGGGGCCAGCCGGTCGTCGGTGGCCAGCCAGGTGGCCGCCCGAATGGAGACGACGGCCTCGTCGGCGCGCCCACCGGGTACGGCCAGGTACGGGTGGGTCGCAGCACCGTACGGGCATGGCGACCGGCCGATGTTCGTGGCGGTCAGCCGGGCGGTCAGCCCGTCCGGGCTCAGCTCGTAGGAGGCGTCGAAGTGCAGCGGGAACGGCCAGCCAGGGTGGGCGAGGAGGGTGACCTCGAGGTCGACCCGGGCCGGTTCGACCCGTGTCGGCGTCCAGTGCATCCTGCGGACCAGGCCGTGGATGGCGTGGCCCCGGGCGGGCTCGGTGATCCACAGCTGCTGCTTCGCGCCCTCCCAGGTCCAGGCCCCGTCGACCACCCGATTGGGCCAGGGGCTCAGGATCTCCCCCTGCCCGCCGACCACCAGCGTCTCGGGACCGTCGAACGGCTCGAGGACCGGACGCGACCCGACGTCGTAGGCGCGCAGCGTCGCTCCGGACCCGGTGACGACGGCGCGCTGGTCGCCGAAGACGATCTCGAACAGGCGGCCGACCGGGAGCTGAGGTGGCAGCCCGCCGTTCACCGGTAGGCGCCGGGGCGGCGGAGAAAGTGGCGGTGCCAGCGGGCCGGGGTGACCAGGGCGGCGCGGGGCTCGTCCTCGAACAGCCAGCGGCCGAAGCTGCGGCGGGTCCAGGGCGTGGCGCCGGCGAGCCGGATCGCCATGCGGATGCCCTTGCGGTGGGCGACCCCGTGGGTGGAGAGGAACCCGGCGAGGCGGTTGTCGAGCCCGAGGGTGCGCCGGACGCCGGCCTCGTAGCGGCGTTGGGCGGACCAGGGCTGAAGGGCGCCGGCGGCGACGATGGCCTCGGCGGCGATGACGCCCGACTCGAGGGCCTGGCCGATGCCCTCGCCGGTCATTGGATCGGTGGCTCGGGCGGCGTCGCCCACGAACAGGGCGCGTCCGCCGGCGGCGGCCAGCGGCGAGCGCTCGATCCGGGCCGGGATGGGCCAGGCCTTGTGGGGCGCCTCGGGCTCGGCCGACTCGCCGAGCACCGCCCGGATGTGGGGGCGGGCCAGCAGCTCGGGCCAGAGCTGGCTCATGCGCTTGCCCAGCGGCTCGGGCGCCCGCTTGGAGCCTCGCTGCACGCCGTAGCCCACGTTCAGGCGTCCGTCCGGCAGCGGGAACGACCACAGGTAGCCGGGCAGCAGGTCCTCCTCGAACCACACCCAGAGCCCCCGCTGGGCCTCGGGACCGCCGCCCCGGAAGTACTGCCGGAAGGCGTGCCACTCGCCGAGGTAGCCGTCCGGCTCACCGGCCCCGCCCAGCAGCGCCTTGCGCACCGGTGACCACATCCCGTCGGCGGCGACCACGTACCGGGCCCGGACGGGCCCGAGCCCGTCGACGGCCAGGCGCACGCACCCCTCGCCAGCGGGCACGACGACCCCGGTGACGGCGTGCCCGTCGTGCACCTTGACGCCCTCGGCGCGGGCCACGTCGAGCAGGGCGGCGTCGAGGTCGACGCGACGGGCCACGGCGGCGTAGGTGCCGTTCCCGATCCGCTCCGGCAGGGGGAGCTCGGCGGTGCGCCCGCTCGGGGAGCGGAGGATGGCCAGCGTCACGGGTTGCCACGAGGGGACTGCATCGGGCCGAAGGCCCAGGGCCTCGAGGTGGCGCAGCGCGTTGGCCGTGAGACCGTCGCCGCAGCACTTGTCGCGGGGGAACGTGGCCTTGTCGACGAGCACGACGTCGCGGCCCGCCCGCGCCAGCGTGATGGCTGCTGCGCTGCCCGCCGGCCCCCCGCCCACGACGGCCACGTCGCAGTGCAGGGCCCTGGACCCCTCCTGCTGGGCGGGGCGCATCACCGCCGTCATTCGCTGAGGATGTCCTGGAGGGCGCCGTCGAGCGTGGGATGGAGCCACCGGAAGCCGGCCTCCTCGAGCCTGGAGGGCCGGGCCCGGGTGCTGCCGAGCAGCATCTCGCGCACGATGTCCTCGCCCATGAGCAGCTTGAGAGCGGGCATCGGGATCGGGATGAGCGTGGGGCGGTGCACCGCGTGTCCCAGCGCCTTGGTGAACTCGGCGTTGGTGACCGGGTCGGGCGCCGTGAGGTTGACCGGGCCGGACATGCGCTCCTCGGTGAGGCAGAACATGATCGCCGCCACCTCGTCGCCCAGGCTGATCCACGGGAGGTACTGCTTCCCCGAGCCCATGCGCCCGCCGAGGCCCAGCTTGAACGGCAGCAGCTGCTTGGCCAGGGCCCCGCCGGCCGTGCTCATCACGATGCCCGACCGCAGCAGGACCGTGCGGATCCCGGCCTGCTCGGCCGCCTCGGCGGCCTTCTCCCACTCGACGACGACGTCGGCCAGGAACCCGGTGCCGTGCGGGTCCCCCTCGGTGCGCACCGTCGAGCCGCCGTCGCTGCCGTACCAGCCCACCCCGGAGGCGTTGAGGAAGGCCTGTGGCCTCGGATCGAGCTTGGCCGCCGTCTCGGCCAGCAGCCGGGTGGGGAGGACCCGACTGTCCAGGACCACCTTCCGCCGCTCGGGCGTCCACTTCTTGTCGCCGATGCCGGCACCGCACAGGTTGACGAAGGCCTCGACGCCGCCCAGGCCGCCCGGGTCGAGCTCGCCCCGACCCGGGTCCCAGCGGATCTCGTCCCTGGCGTCGGTAGCCCGGCGGACCAGGCGCACCACCTCGTGACCGTCCCGGCGCAGCGCCGGCACCAGTCCCGACCCGATCAGCCCGCTGCTCCCTGCGATCGCGACCTTCATGCCCGAGAGGCTAAGCACCCGACGGGGCGGTCGCCGACTATGGGGTCGGTCGCCTCGTGGTGGCGGTCGTGGCCGGGGGCTTCCTGGTGGTGGTGGGCGCTGGTGGTGGCTTGGCCGTGGTGGCGGGGGTGGCGGCGGTGGCGGCGGTGGGGGCCGTCG
>JBKJUI010000329.1:0-9713 GCA_046590775.1 Acidimicrobiales bacterium | reverse complement strand
CGGTGGCGTCTTCACCGACGACCTCATCGAGACGTGGACCTCCTACAAGCGCCTCAAGGAGATCGACGAAGTGCGGCTCCGGCCCCACCCGTGGGAGTTCATGCTGTACTACGACATCTGAGCTTTTTAGCCCGCTGACCTGCGGTTATCCGCCCGCCTGGCCCCGCTGGCGCACATCTGGCGCACATGAGCCGAGCGCCAGGTCGACCGCCGCCCGGGTCCGGTCCTCCTCGTCGGGGAACAGGTGCCCGTAGGTGTCGAGGCTGGTCTTGGCCGATGCGTGGCCCAGGCGGGCCTGGATGACCTTCACCGATGCACCGCCCCGGATGAGGGCACTGGCGTAGTAGTGCCGGAGGTCGTGTGGCGTGGCCCACTCGGGCAGCTCGGCCCTGCCGGCGGCTGTCTCCCACATCGCCGCGAACGGGTGCCCCTGGATCGGCCCGCCCCGCTCGTTGGTGAACACGACGCCGAGGTCACCGTGCGCCGGCCACTCGGCCAGGTGGGCGGCCAGAGCAGAGGCCACCACGTCGGGCAGCGGGATGGTCCGGTAGGAGGCCTGAGTCTTGAGCGGTGCCAGCTCCACCCGGGCGACACCGGGGCGCCGGACCCGGGCGAGCTGCTGATCGACCCGCACCGACCGGCGCAGGAAGTCCACCCGGTCGACGGTCAGCCCGAACAGCTCCCCCGGTCGAAGGCCGAGGCCGGCGCCGGCCAGCACCGCCCCCCGGTACCGGCCGGGCACCGCATCCGCCAGGGCGTGGACCTGCTCGCCCGTCAGCACTTCGAGCATCGAGGCCGGACGCCGGGCCGGAAGCCTGACGTCGATGCACGGACTGGTGGCGATGATGCGGTCACGAGCGGCCGCCCGGAACACGGCCACCACCCGGCCGTAGACGACGGCGGTGGTCGAGGGCGCCAGGGTGGCGTCGAGGCGCCGTACGAGGGCCTGGAGGTCGCTGGGGCGGATCGTGGCGATAGGTCGGTCACCGATGACCGGGTAGACGTGCAGCCGGAGATGCTGCTCGGCCGACTGGGCGGTGCCCGAGCGGTGGAGCTGGTTGGCCCGCCACTCCTCGGCGAAGGCACGGAACGTGACCCTGCCGGCGGCCTGGTCGACGTAGACCCCCCGGGCCAGGTCGGCGCCCGTCGTCGCTGCGAACCGCTCGGCGTCGACCTTGCGGTCGAACAGGCGGTTGCGCTGCTTCCCGTCCGGGTCCCGGTATCGGACCTCCCAGCGGTTGCCTCGGTTGCTACGGCGCTTGATGGTGGCCATCAGTTTTTGCCTCCTGTTGTCCGTGCGGCTTCGGCCAGCACCCGTTCCGCTTCCGATGTGAGTTCGCCCGTGACCTCGCCCTTGCCGGGAGCGCCGCCGAGCAGCCCCCGTCTCCGAGCCGCCGCCAGTTGCGTCGAGAATGTGGACTGCTCGATGCCGAGCGAGCGGGCCACAGCGCCGACCTTCTCCCCCCCGAGAACGCACCGAGTGACGTACTCTTTCGCCCGCCCGGCGAGGAAGACGAGGGAGTGAGCGGCCCTGCCCGGCCTCGCTGGCGGTGCGAAGCCCTGCACGATGTCATCGAGCTCCCAAGGCTCTCCGGTGTCGACGTGCTCGGCCCACTCACCTAGGTCGGCCCGGAGCTGGCGCATCTCCGCCTCTCGCTTTCGGACCCCCGGCGGTCGGCATAGTGAGTAGGCCAACACCCAGTCGCTGACCCGCTGTTGGCCGTCGCTGGTCAGCTTCGCCACGTGCGGCAGGCCGGCCGTGCTCACGCCGCCGCCGGAGAAGCACACCGACCGCAGCGCACCGGTGCGCTCGAACGTCACCGTCACCACGAGGTCGACGCCTTCGTTGCGGAAGGACACGACGGGCACGCCCGTGCGCAGGTCGCCGTCGAACCCCCAGGTCTCCAGGTTCCAATCGGGATTCATCTGCACGTCTTCACAATAGCGATTGGCCGTGCCACGGTCAAATCCATGAACACCACCGAGCAACAGTTATGGCTAAGTAGCGGAGGACTCTCCGAGCGGTGGGGCGTCCCGCTGGCGACCGTGCGGAAGTGGCGACACGAAGGAACCGGCCCCGTCGGCATCAAGTTCGGCCGGCACGTCAGGTACGCACTCACCGAGGTCGAGCGGTGGGAGCAGGCGCAGGCGGCCAAGCAGATGAGCGCCAGCGCGTGAGGCCCGACCCCGACTACATCCCGGCCGTCCCACACACCGTGCTGTGGGACCTCGGCGTCGTCGCTCGTGCCCTTCGCTCGCGCGACCTTCGAGGCCTGCGAGCGGCCGGGATGCGAAACGAGGTGCTCGACGCCATCGCCGCCCACGTCGAGCACCTGCGGGGCCAGGTAGAGGAGCTGCTCGGCGCCAGAAACGGCGAAGGGGCCCCGAAGGACCCCCGCACCACCATCTCCACGTCCACCGCCACCACCGCCAAGCAGGGAGGTCGACGTGTCCACGATACCCCGTAGCCCTGCCCGAGTCATCCCCCGGCGCAGGGCCGAGCGCCTCAGGTTCTTCGAGGGTCTGTGGCTGGCGATCGAGCTGGACGCCATCGCCACCGCTGACGAGCTGCGGGCCGATGGCTGGGCCGATGCCGCCATCGGCGGCGCCCTGGAGGATTACCGGGCCTGGATCACCGGCAACGTGTCCGACGCCGTCGACCTCGGCTGCTTCGCCGCTGGCGTGGCGGTGGCGGCATGACCGGCGCCCGGCCCTTCTCCGCCGCCGGCACCGAGCTGCTGCTGTCTCGCCTCGTCGACCCGCAACCGGGTGTTGACGGCACATGGACCGCCGTCTGCCCGTCGTGCGATGGGGTGCTGTTCATCGACCCGGCGCACGGCGTGCTCCGGTGCGAAGGGCGGGTGTCGTGACGCCCGTCGACCTCATGCTGTCCCGCCTGGATGGCGTGCGCCAGGTGGCCGGCGGCTACATGGCCCGCTGCCCAGCACACGAGGACCGGGACCCTTCCCTCTCCGTCACCGAGGGCGACGACGGGCGGTGTCTGCTGCTCTGCCGGGCCGGATGCGCCACCGATGACGTGAGGAACGCCACCACACCGCCGACGACTTGGGCCGAGCTGTTCCCCGCTCCGGCGGCCGGCAACGGCAACGGCAACGCCAACGAGACCGTGGCGGAGTACGACTACACCGACGAGGCCGGCACGCTGCTGTTCCAGGTCGTGCGCAGGACGGGCAAGCGATTCTCGCAGCGGCGCCCGGACGGCAACGGTGGATGGGCCTATCACCTCGGCCCGTGCGCCGAGAAGTGCAAGCAGGCCCGCACGCCGCACGCCTGGCTCACCGGCGCCGTCGCCCCTGTGCTGTTCAACCTGCCGGCCGTGGTCGAGGCGGTGGCCCAGGACGTGCGGGTGTGGATCGTGGAGGGCGAGAAAGACGCCCTGGCCCTGAACCGGGCCGGCGAGGTCGCCACCTGCAACCCGGGCGGCGCCGGCAAGTGGAAGCCCCACTACGCCGAGGTGCTCCGGGGCGCCACCGTCATCGTCGTTGCCGACAGGGACGCCCCCGGCCGGACACACGCCGCAGAGGTGGCCCGTTCCCTCCAGGGCGTGGCCGCCGTGGTGGACCTGCGAGAGGCGGCGGTGGGCAAAGACGCAAGCGGCCACCTGGCGGCCGGGTTGGCGGTGGACGACTTCGTACTCGGCAACGGCAACGGGGAGCCACCGCGCGACGACGGCGACCCCGGGCCGGGCGAGGCGCCGGGCGATCAGCACCGCATCGACCCCGCAGTACTCCACGCCATCGGCGCCGAGTACGGCCTCGTGGGGCCTGAGGCGTGGGCCATGGCCGACAAGGTGGCCGGGCGCATCGTGGCCGAGCGAGCGAACGGCATGGCCCGGCGCCTGGTGCGAGAGGAGGCACTCGTCCGAGACGCCGACCTCGACGCCATCCGGGTCGTCACCGCCGCCGACCTGGCGGAGATGCCCCGCTCGCCCCGGGTGGCCGTCTTCGGTGAGCTGGTGGCCGAGGGCCACAACGCCACGGTGGTCGCACGCTGGAAGGTGGGCAAGTCCACCTTCGTCGACAACGCCGCCGCCGCCGCCGCCATGGGTGGGATGTTCCTCGGCCGCTTCGAGGTGCCGGCGCCGATGCGGGTGGTCTTGTTCAACTACGAGCTCGACCCCGAGGACATGGCCGACCGCATCGGCGCCCTGGCCCTCACCGCCGCCGCCCGGGAGCGCCTGGCCGTGGTCAACCTCCGGGGCCGCCGCCTGCCGCTGACCACACCTACCGGCCGGGAGCGGGTGGCCGGGTGGCTGCGCGACCACGGCGCCGAGCTGTGGATCGTCGACCCCTTCGGCGCCGCCTACGCCGCTGCCGGCGGGGAGAGCGAGAACGACAACGCCGAGGTCCGGCGGTTCCTCATCGCCATCGACGAGATCAAGCGCCTGGCCGGCTGCGCCACAGCGATCGTGCCCGTGCACTCCGGGCGAGGCGAGGCCGTCGAGGGCGACGAGCAGGGCCGGGGCGCCACCGTTCTGGAGGACTGGCCCGACGTGCGGATCATGCTGACGAAGGACCGAGACGGCCGGCGCTTCGTGCGCAGCGAGGGGCGGGCGTGGGACCTGTTCGAGTCACCGCTCGGCTACGAGCCCGAGCACCGTCTACTGAGTCTCGACGCCGGGCAGGTGGGCATGAACCGGGCGCAGGTCCGGCGCACGGGCGCCGCCGCCGCCCTGGTGTCCGCCCTGGAGCTCGAGCCGGGCGCCACCACGAGGCGGGTGCGGGCCATCCTCCACGATGCGGGCGTGACGAACAACGAGGCCAAGGACGACGCCCTCAGCCAAGCCAAGGCGGCCGGCCTCGTGCATGTCCACCCGGGCAAAGGCGTGGCGCAGGAGCACTACCCCGGCCCCGTTCACGGTGTCGACTCGCCCTGCACGGGTGGGTGGAAACAGTGAGTGTGCCCAGGTGTGCCCAGGTGTGCCCAAACGGTGTTGGGCACGGTGTTGTGGAGTGTGCCCCCCACCCTTTATGGGTGGGCACACACACATACCCGTGCTGCTGCTGCGAGAAGCAGGAGTGTGCCCAGGTCCAAAGTTGGGCACACGCCCCGGCGCCGAGACGAGGCCGGCGTGACCATCGCCGCCGCCATGGGGGCACGGTCCACCGTCTCGACCGCCACGCCCAAAAGGGACCCCGTTTTTCATTGTGGGGCACCGGCGGAGACCCCGGCCCTGTTCTTTCCTGCTCCCAACCGCCTAGTTGTCCGAACAACCAAAGGAGTCCGACGTGAACTGCCAGGAATGCTCAAAACCCGTCCCGCCGAGCCGAGGAACCCGCGCCCGCAAGTGGTGCTCCGATTCCTGCCGGGTCGCCCACCGCCGCAAGGTCCCCGTCCCCCAGCGCGCCCGTCCCCCCGTCGTGGCGCCAGACGACCTCACGCCGGGCGAGGCGGGCACGGTGGCGGCCGTGCGGGCACTGGTGGCATCGCTCGACCTCGACGACGAGGTGGCCGCCGCACAAGCCGCCCTGGCCCTCGACATGGCCCGCATGGTGGAGCTGGGAAGCTCGCCGGCCGCCGGCCAGCTCCGACAGTTGCTGTTCGAACTGGGCGCCGCCCGTGCTCCGGGTTCGGACGGCGTCGTGACGCAGGCGTTGTACGCCGAGGCCATCGCAGCGGTGTACGGCGAGGTCGGGGAGGGCACCCTCGACCGCCCGACCCCGCCCGGCTGGATCGACACCGACACCAGCGGTGAGGTGCTGCACTGGCTCGGCCGGCGCTGGTTCGAGCTGCGGGACGACGGCCGTGTGGTCGAGTTGCTCGACCTGGAGAAATGGGTCGGCGCCCATACCGGGGAGATTCACCAGCTCCGGCGGTCGGGCCGGTGGAGCGTGTGGCCGGACGATCGCGATTCGCTGTGACGATCGTCAGCGGCGCCTACCTCGACGGCCGGAGCTGCTCGCGGTTGGCCGCCGTGCTCGGCCCGTGGCTCCGCCGATGCCGTGACAGCGGCGCCGTGGTCGACCTCGAGCTGCTCGCCCTGGTCGACGAGCTGGGCCTCGTGGGCCGAGCCCATCGGGCTTCCGCAAACGGAAGCGGCGGCACTACCGACGTGGACCCGCCGCCCGTCGAGGAGGACGATTACCTCACGGTCGCGGATGCGGCCCTGCGGTTGCAGGTCACCCCCCGGCGGGTTCGCCAGATGGTGGCCGAACGCAAGATCGGCGGCCGGAAGCGGTCGGGGAGATGGGAAATAGATGCCGGATCGGTTGATGGAGTGGTCGGGGAGCATGAGGACGCAGAGCCAGTGCGAGCGCATCAAGCTGGAGATGCGGGCTGCCGCTGACGCCGCCGCCACGTGGCCCGGCCGGTGGGTCGAGGTCCGGAGCGACTTGTGGGCACGGCGCTCGGCCAGCGGCTCGACACTGATGGTCCACGGCGGCCGCCCGGCCGAGGCCGGCGCAGAATCCCGCCGAGTCGCCATGGCAGGCTCGACCGCCACGCCAGGCCGCATCTCCCCCGCCGTGGCGCGGGCCGCCCGCCTGATCGGAGCCACCAAGTGACGGTCTTCACCGCACCCCGCACCGTCGAGGAGATCGAGCGCCAGCAGGCGGCCGAGTTCGCCATCTGGCACCGCAAGAGCATGCGAGACGCCTTGGATCGTGAGCTGGCCGGCGTGACGGCCCGCATCGGTCACCTGACCCGCCAGGCCGAGGCCCTCGACCAACAGGCCAAGGCCGCCAGCGAGTTCGCCCGGCCCCCGATCATCGCCCTGCGGGACCAGGCCCTGGCGCAGCGGGCGAAGCAGGGCGCCCGAGTCGAGGCCATCAAGAGCGCAATGAATGCGGTCAAGTGACCACCCTTGCCGGTGCCCTCATCGAGCGCCGCCGCCTCGCCGCCCACGCCGCCGCCGACGCCGCCCAGGCCCTCGACGGCAACGCCCGGAGCCTGTCCGCCCAGGCTGCCCTGGAGGTGGCCCTGAGCGACTTCCGCGGCTACCAGGCGTTGTACGACCAGCTGGGCCCGCTGGCTGAGGAGCTGGCGGCCTACGCCCGCCGCGGCACCGCCTCGCTTCTCTCCGACCTGGCCAACCCTGAGCTGCCAGCGGTGCGGGCCCGCATCCGAGAGCACAACCGGGCCACCGGCGCCGGCCTCCTCGAAACGAGAGATCTCGGCGCTGGGACGACGTGGGCCACCATCCCCGGATGGGTCACCACGGACCGAGGCCCGACTGCCATCGCCACGGCGCCGCTGCTGACCCTGCTGGGCAAGCCGATGCCCGAGAAGGCCGGGCTGGACCTGCGCCGAGTCGGGTGGACGACACCGCCGGTCGCCGTCGTGCAGTCGGCCCTGAACGCTGCCCCCGCCGAGTCGAACCCCGTCGAGTCGCAGGCTTCACTGGCGGTGAAGACGGCCGTCTGCATCGCCGACGTGGCGACCCAGCTCCTCGAGCAGGGTGCCCCGGGCCTCGACGCCCAGCTACTGCCGGCAATGTCCGAGGCCTGTGACGCCGCGATCGAAGGCGCCGTGCTGGCCGCCCTGATCGCAGCGGGAACGGCGGTCGCCTACGTCGACGTCTCGCCCACGGCGGCCGAGGCATGGGACGCCATCGAGAGGGCCGTGCGGAGCGCACAGACCGCCCGCAAGATCGGCGGCAAGCCGATGGTGATCCTCCATCCCCGGCGCATCTCCTGGTTGCGGGCCGCAGCCGACAGCGCCGTCGCCTCGGCCGGCTGGGACCGGGTGATGGCCGGCGTCGAGGTGATCTCGGACCCGGCAGTGTCCACGACTGCCGGCGCCGGAACAGAGGACCAGGTGATCGTGCTGGCCGCGCCCGACTGCCTGGACCTGCTGACCGGCCCGACCTTGGTCCGGGTGTCCGAGGGCGGCAGTGCCACCAACAGCGGCACCCTGACGAGTTCGATCACCGTGCGGAGGAACTACGCCGTCGCCAGCAGGCTCGCCGCCGGGATCGCCGTTGTGAGCGGCACCGGGCTGATCGCACCGGTGTAGTCCCGTCATTCGTGCGTCAACGCCACCCGGGCCGGTGAAGCTTCGTACTTCGTCCAGCCGGCCCGGGACCGAAGGCGGGAGAGGGCCCCGATTCCTGGGCCCAGCGACCCCGCCTGCGCCGCCCCCCGATCGTGCCCCGCCGACTTGGCAGCCGGCGGGGCACGGTCGCGTCCCGCCGGGGAGCGAAGTGAGAACCGTTCTCACCTACGCTTGCGGCCGTGGTCAGCGTGCCCGAGGGCGGAATCGGCGCCACCGGCCTCGACCGGAACGGCAACGCTGGCCTGGCCCACCTGCTCGACCTGCTCGACGCCGCCCGCCCGGCCTGGATGCGTGACGCCCTGTGCCGGGAGTACCCCGCCGTCGACTGGTACGCCACGACGGGGCCGGGGCAGGCGGCCGCCAAGATGGTTTGTCGCCGGTGCCTGGTCCGCAATGAGTGCGAGGTCTACGGCCTCACCCACGAGGCGCCGGCCGGCGACGGCGTGTGGGGCGGCCTCAGTGCGGGCGACCGGCGGGAGATGCGGCGGGGCGCGGCGTGAGGCCTCGCCCGGTCACACGGCCCCGCTGGCGCACATCTGGCGCACATCGCACCGATAAACGGTGCCAAACAGTGAGCAACAGCGAATAGGCAAACGACCAGGTCAAGGGGAGTTTCTGGCCATCAAAGCAGGTCAGCGAAGTGCGGCCGATAGTTCATGCTGTACTACGACATCTGAGCGTGTAGGTCGCTCACCTGCGGTTTTACGGCTCTGGGGCCGCCTCGTGACACGGGAGTGACACACGGGGCGGCGTCCAGCACGTCGGCAAAGGCCTCATCCACCACCACCTCGTTCACCCGGTCATCGAAGGGGTGAGCCAGGTACGGTCATCACATGCCTGGCGGCCCGCTGGAGGCGGACACATGTCGTGACTACGTCCTCCCTCTGGTCAAGGCGGCCGGATGGGGTGACGACCAGATCGTCGAGCAGTTCCCGATCACCGACGGCCGGGTCGTGCCGGTCGGGAAGAAGCACCGCCGGGCCAAACCGCTCCGGGCGGACTACGTCCTCGAGTACGAGCCCGGAGTCGCGGTCGCCGTGGTCGAGGCGAAGCGTGAGTACGCCATCCCCGGCAAGGGACTTCAGCAAGCGAAGAACTATGCGCGACTCCTCGACCTTCCGCTCGCCTACTCCACGAATGGCAAAGGCATCGTCGAGGATGATCGAGACACCGGCCTGGAGACCGACCGGCTCACCGCCTTCCCCTCGCCCGATGCAGCGTTCCCGCTATCGGGCCTGGAAGGGCATGCACAACGCCAACGCCGACCTCACAAGCCAGCATCCAAACTACGTCGTGCGAATCGTGAGTGACGAGGCCGAGATCGGCAAGGGCCACCTCAGCGACTTCGCCGACACCGAGAAGGACCACCCGGTGATCGCCACCACCTCGGAGATGCTGTCGACCGGCGTGGACCTGCCCACCGTCCGCAACATCGTCCTCTTCCGACCGGTCGGATCGATGGCGCTGTTCAAGCAGATGGGCGAATTCAAGCAGTCAGCGCAAAAAGCTCGGCGAGCTTCTCTGATGGTTTCACCATACCGAGCGTCTTGCGCGGACGATTGTTGAGACTTGCAGCGAAGCGAGCGAGATCGGCCGCGCTGTGGACCGACAGGTCGGTCCCCTTCGGCATGTACTGGCGGAGGAGCCCGTTGGTGTTCTCGTTCGACCCGCGTTGCCAGGGGCTATGGGGATCGCAGAAG
>JBKJUI010000209.1:0-4076 GCA_046590775.1 Acidimicrobiales bacterium | reverse complement strand
CGGGCCAGGATCGGCCCCTGCCGCGTTGTGCCGGCGATGACCAGCGCGGTGGCCACCGCCACCAGCTGGAGGCCTCCGGTGTACACGAACGGCTCGTCGCTCCCCAGCCGCCAGAAGGCCAGGAGCAGGAAGGCGAGCCCGGAGAGCCCGGCCACGTCACCCCACCACGGGGGAAGGGCCCGGCCGAGGACGATGGGCGACCGTCCTGCGTCGCTCCGCTCCCACGGGCGCCACACCAGGGCCAGGGCGCAGCCCGCCAGCAGCCCGCCGGCGCGGGTGTCGAGGCCGTAGTAGAGGCGGGACGGGTCGTACGGGACCGAGGCCCCGGGGTCGTGGCGGAGGGCGAAGGTCAGGGCCATGGCCAGGCCCGAGGCGAGCGCCAGGAAGCCGACCGTGGCGGCGATCCGCAGTCGGTCCCCGCGCCACACGTAGACGAGCACGAGCAGCAGGAGCGGCCACACCACGTAGAACTGCTCCTCGACGGCGAGGGACCACAGGTGCCGGAAGGGAGACGGGCGCCCGGTCTCCTGGAAGTAGCTCTGCTGAGAGAGCAGCTGGTACCAGTTCGAGACGTAGACGGCGGCGGCGGCGGCGTCACCCCTGGCCCGGGCCACGAGGTCACGCCACCCCACCACCAGGGCGGCGGTCACCACGAGCAGCAGGAGGTAGAGGGCGGGGAGCAGCCGCCGGGCCCGACGGATCCAGAAGTCGCGGAGGCTGGTGCGCCCCGTCCTCTCACGCTCGGTCCACAGCAGGGCGGTGATCAGGTAGCCCGAGACGACGAAGAACGACTCCACCCCGAGGTAGCCGCCCTTCACGAGGAGGACGTCGGCGTGCCACAGCAGGACGGCCACGACCGCGACGGCCCGCAACCCGTCGAGGGCCGGAAGCTGGGGGATCCGGCCATCTGCGGTGGCCGACGGGGGCGGGGAAGCGGTGCGGGTGGCCACGTGCACGGGACCGCAGGGGAAGTGGCCTGCGGGAGTGCCCTCGGCAGGATTCGAACCTGCGCACACGGCTCCGGAGGCCGATGCTCTATCCCCTGAGCTACGAGGGCGGGACCCAGGGGAAGATAGTGCCTGGCGCCGCAAGGCCGGTGGCAGGTATCCCTTGGGGATGGCCGACCCCGCACTCTCCCTCGACGCCGCCCTCCGGGCCGCCGTCGCCGCGGCCTTCCCCGAGGCGCCGGACGCCGATCCCGTGGTTCGCCCGTCGAGCGACGCCCGCTTCGGTGACTACCAGGCCAACGGGGCGATGGGGCTGGCCAAGCGGCTCGGGGGGCGCCCGCCCCGTGAGGTGGCCCAGGCCGTGGCCGCCCACCTCGACGCCGCCGCCGCCGGGCTCGAGCCGCCTGAGGTGGCCGGCCCGGGCTTCCTCAACCTCCGCTTCACCCCGGCCTGGCTCTCGGCCCGGCTCACCGAGCTGCGCGACGATCCTCGCGTGGGCATCGCCCCCGATGAGCGGACCGAGCGCATCGTCGTGGACTACTCGGCGCCGAACGTGGCCAAGGAGATGCACGTCGGCCACCTCCGCTCGACGATCATCGGTGACGCCCTCGTCAGGGTCCTCGACTTCCTCGGCCACGACGTGGTTCGGCAGAACCACGTGGGCGACTGGGGCACGCCGTTCGGGATGCTGATCGAGCACCTCCTCGACCTGGGCGAGCAGGAGGCGGCCTCGGAGCTGTCGGTAGGCGACCTCACGGCCTTCTACCAGGAGGCCAGGACGAAGTTCGACGCCGACGGGGCCTTTGCCGACCGGGCGCGCCAGCGGGTGGTGCTGCTCCAGGCCGGGGACGAGGAGACCCTTCGCCTGTGGCACCTCCTGGTCGACGAGTCGAAGCGCTACTTCAACCTCGTCTACCGACGGCTCGACGTCCTCCTCACCGACGACGACCTCGCCGGCGAGTCGTTCTACAACGACCTGCTCGGGCCGACGTGTGACGAGCTCGAGGAGCGGAGCATCGCCGTCCTGTCCGACAGCGCCCTGTGCGTCTTCCCCCCCGGCTTCCTCGGCCGCAACGGCGGGCCCATGCCGCTGATGGTCAAGAAGTCGGACGGCGGCTTCGGCTACGACGCCACCGACCTCGCCGCCGTCCGGTACCGCACCTCCGAGCTCGACGCCACCTCCCTTGTCTACGTGGTGGGCTCGCCGCAGGCTCAGCACCTGGCGCTGGTCTTCGCCGGCGCCGTCCTGGCCGGCTGGCTCGGCGGCGTCACGGGGCGGCGGGCCGTCCACGTCGGCTTCGGCTCGGTGCTCGGCACCGACGGGAAGATGTTGAAGACGCGGACCGGCGGGAGCACCAAGCTGATCGACCTGCTCGACGAGGCGGTGGAGCGGGCGGCGGCCATCGTCGCCGACCGCAGCGAGCTCTCGCCTGAGGAGCAGGCGGCGGTGGCCGAAGCGGTCGGCATCGGCGGCGTGAAGTACGCCGACCTGTCCAGCGACCGCATCCGGGACTACACCTTCGACTACGACCGCATGCTGGCCACCGACGGCAACACCGCGGCCTACCTGCAGTACGCCGGCGCCCGCTGCCGGTCGATCCTCCGCAAGGCGGAACCGGCCGAAGCGGCGCCCGGCGCCGACGTCGTGGTGGCCGAGCCCGCCGAGCGGGCCCTGGCCCTGGCCCTGCTCCGCCTCGACGCCGCGGTGCGGGCCACCGCAGCCGACCTGGCTCCCCACAAGCTGTGTGGCCACCTCTTCGACCTGGGCCAGGCCTTCACCTCGTTCTACGAGGCCTGCCCCGTCCTGAAGGCCGAGGACGAGCCCACCCGCCGGAGCCGCCTGATCCTGTGCCGGCTCACCGCCGACGCCCTGGGCCTCGGCCTCGGCCTCCTCGGGATCCAAGCCCCCGACCGCATGTGAGGATGGGGGCGTGACCAAGAAGGTTCTCGTCGTCGACGACGATCCGGTGATCGTCAGGCTTCTTCGCGTCAACTTCGAGATGGAGGGCTACGAGGTGGCCACGGCCTCCGATGGCGAGGAGGGGCTGGCCGTCGCCCGGGCCGAGCGCCCCGACGTCGTGGTGTCCGACGTGATGATGCCGAACGTCGACGGCCTCGCCTTTGCTGCCGCGCTGAAGGCCGACCCGACGCTGGCCGGCGTGCCCATCATCCTCCTGTCGGCCAAGGCGCAGAACGCCGACATCGACGCCGGCCTCGAGATCGCCGACGACTACGTCACCAAGCCCTTCGACCCACTCGAGCTGCTCGACCGTGTAGCAGCCTTGCTCTGATGGCGGGCCCGCTTCCTCGGCATCTCCTTCCGGACACGGCGACGGTGGGGGGTGACGGTCGGTGCTCGATCGCCGGGTGCGACCTGCTCGACCTGGCTGCGCTGTTCGGGACGCCGCTGTTCGTCTACGACGAGGCTCACCTCCGGGCCCGGTGCCGGGAGGCGGTCGACGCCTGGGGGAACGGGGTGGCGTACGCCACCAAGGCGTTCCTGTGCATGGCCATGGCCCGCCTCGCCCACGAGGAGGGCATGCACCTCGACGTGTCCACCCGAGGGGAGCTGCACGTCGCCCTGGCCAGCGGCGTTCCGCCCGATCGGCTGGTGCTGCACGGCAACAACAAGTCCGAGGACGAGCTGGAGGCCGCCCTCACCCTCGGGGTCGGGCGCATCGTCATCGACTCGTTCGACGAGATCGACCGCCTCGAGCGGCTGGCGCCGGCCGTCGGTGCGCGACCCCGGGTCCTCGTACGGCTCACGCCGGGGATCGAGGCCCACACCCACGAGTTCGTGCGCACCGGCCAGAACGACTCGAAGTTCGGCTTCACCGTGAACACCGGGGTGGCCGACGAGGCCCTCACCCGCCTCCACCGGCTGCATGCCCGCGGGATCGTGGAGCTCATCGGCGTCCACGCCCACATCGGCTCGAACGTGTTCAGCCTCCGGTCCTTCGAGGAGGCCGCCGAGGTGCTCGCCGTCGTCGCCGGTCCGCTCGGGCTCCCCGAGCTGGTGGTGGGCGGTGGGCTCGGTGCCCCCTACGTCGAGGGCGAGGAGGCGCCGAGCATCGCCTCCTGGGCCAAGGTCACCAAGGACGCGCTGGTGGCCGGCGGCCTCGACCCTGC
>JBKJUI010000273.1:0-6643 GCA_046590775.1 Acidimicrobiales bacterium | reverse complement strand
AGGAGGGAAGCCAGGTGGCCCAGGGGCCGCCGCAGCTGCGGCGGGAGACACAGTGACGCCGGAGGAGGCGGTTCGGCTCGGGGTGGCGCTGGAGGCTGAGGTCGGCAAGGTGATCGTCGGGCAGCGGGAGCTGGTTCGCCTGGTGCTGGTCGGGCTGCTGTGCGAGGGGCACGTGCTCCTCGAGGGCGTGCCTGGTCTGGGGAAGACCGAGCTCATCAAGGCGCTGTCGGCTGCCCTCGACCTGCAGCTGGCTCGGGTGCAGTGCACGCCGGACCTGCTGCCGTCCGACCTCACAGGTACCCAGGTGCTGGAGGAGGACGAGGCCGGGCGCCGCCGCTTCGCCTTCCGGCCCGGGCCGGTCTTCGCCAACCTGCTGCTGGCCGACGAGGTGAACCGGGCCACCCCGCGCACGCAGTCGGCGCTGCTGGAGGCGATGCAGGAGCGGGCCGTCACCACCGGGGGGTCCACCCGGCCGTTGCCGCGCCCGTTCTTCGTGATGGCCACGCAGAACCCGCTCGAGATGGAAGGCACCTACCCCCTCCCCGAGGCGCAGCTCGACCGGTTCCTGGTGAAGGCGATCGTGCCGTTCCCCTCGGCGGCGGAGCTGGTGGCCGTCGTCGAGCGCACCACCGGAGGGGCGTCGGCCGAGATCCATCCCGTGGCCGACGGGCCGACGCTCAGCGCAGCCATCGCCCTCACCCGGGAGGTGCCGATCGCCTCGCACCTGGTGACCCACGCCGTCGACCTGGTGCTGGCCACCCAGCCGACGGGCCCGACGGCGCCGGAAAGGGTGCGCCGCTACGTCCGGTTCGGCGCCTCACCCCGCGGAGCGCAGGCGCTCGTCCTGGCGGCCAAGGCCACCGCCCTCCTCGATGGCCGCCCGAACGTGGCCGCCGGCGACCTGCGAGCCGTGGCCCCCGCCGCCCTGCGCCACCGCCTGGTCCTCGGGTACGAGGCGGCGGTCGACGAGGTCACGGCCGACGACCTCGTGGCCGCCGTGCTCGAGGGCGTCCCCGAGCCCAGCGTGGGCCTGCGCGGCGTGGGCTGACCGTGGTCCTCGCCGCCGCCGAGGTGGCCAGGCTCGAGCGGCTGCAGATGTCCACGGCGCGCCGCCTGGTCGGCCATCTGAGCGGCGAGAACCGCTCGCCCCGCGCCGGAACCTCGCTCGACTTCGCCGGCCACCGGCCCTATGCGGCGGGTGACGACCTCCGGCGGGTGGACTGGGCCGCCCTGGCCCGCCTCGACACGCCACTGGTGCGGCTGTTCGACGCCGAGGAGGACCGTGACGTCCGCCTGCTCGTCGACACCTCCGCCTCGATGGCCTACGGGGGCAAGCTGCGCCAGGCCACCAGGGTGGCGGCCGCCCTCGGCGTGGTGGCCATGGCCCGGCGGAACGCCGCCTGGCTGCACACCACGTCCGGCCTGGCGCCCCGCCGCTTCCGGGGGGCGAACGGGGTGCCGGCCCTCCTGGCCGCCCTGGCCGGCCTGGAGGCAGCCGGTCCCACCGGCCTGGCCGCCGCCGCTCTCGACCTGGCCGCCCGGCCGGGGCCGTCCGGCGTCACGGTCCTCGCCTCCGACCTGCTCGACGAGGGCTGGGAGGCGGCCGTCCGGCGGCTGGCGGCCCGTGGCGGCGACGCCGTCGTGGCCCATGTCCTGGCCGAGGTCGACCTGCACCCCGACCTCGACGGCGACCTGGACCTGGTCGATGCCGAGACGGGACGGGCGGTGGCCGTGAGCCTCACCGCCGCCGCCCGCCGCGCCTACGAGCGCCGGGCGGCCGAGTGGCTGGCCGCCGTCGCCGCGGCCTGCCACTCGGCCGGCATGGGCCACCTCCTCGTGCCCGCCGAGGCCGACCTCCTCTCCCTCCTCCTCGGGGCCTGGCGCCGGGCCGGCGCCCTCCGCTGACATGACCCTCGGCAACCCCGCCGGCCTGTTCCTCCTGGTGCTCGCCGCGCCGGTGGTGCTGCTCCACATCCTCCGTCCGCGCCGTCCGCGGGCGGCGGTGCCGTCGACCTTCCTGTGGCGCGAGGCGGGGGCGCCCACCACGGCGGCGGCGCCGTGGCAGCGGCTGCGGTGGAGCCTCCCGCTGGTCCTCCAGCTCCTCGCCGTCGCCGCCCTGGCCGGCGCCGCCGCCCGGCCGGCCCGCACCGAGCCGGTGGCGCTGGCCCGCCACAGCGTCTTCGTCGTCGACGCCTCGGGCTCGATGCTGGCCCGCGACGGGGACCCCGACCGGGCCGCCGACGCCCGAGGCAAGGCCGCCCGCCTGCGGGGCCGGCTGCCGGAGGGCGGCGTGGCCAGCGTGGTCGAGGCCGGGCCCACCCCCCGCGTGCTGCTCACGGCCAGCTCCGACCGCGCCGCCTTCTCGGCCGCCCTCCGCCGGGTGGCCACCACCGCCGCCCGCCCCGACCTCCCGGCGGCCTTCCGGCTGGCCGAGAGCCTGGAGACGCCCGGCACCCCGCTCGGCGTGGTGTTCGTGTCCGACGGGGCCCTCAGCCTGGAGGAGCAGGCGACGCTCCCGCCGGGGACCACCTACGTGAAGGTCGGCAACCGGGCCGCCAACCGGGCGGTGACGTCGCTCGTGGTCGAGCCCCGCGGGAGCGGTCTCCACGCCACCGTCACGGTCCGCAACGCCGCCGGCCCCGACGTGCACCAGCGGCTCCGGGTGGACGTCGACGGCCGCACGGCGGCGACCCTCGAGCTCGACCTCCCGCCCGGCGCCAGCGTGACGCGGGAGCTCGACGTGCCGGCCGGCGACCAGGTCGAGGCCACCCTGGAGGGCGACGACCTGCTCGCCGCCGACGACCGGGCCGTGGCGGTCGGCGCCCGGCGGCCGCCGCTGCGGGTGCTGCTGGCCGGTCCCGACGACCCGTTCGTCGAGCGCCTCCTGGCCGCCATCCCTGCGGTGACCGTCGAGCGCCGGGCCGAGGCCACGCCCGCCACCGGGTTCGACCTCGCCGTCTACGACCAGGTCGATCCGCCGGCCGACCCAGGGGCGCCCTTCTGGGCCATCGCCCCACCTGGAGGCGTGCCTGGGGTGCGCGTCTCGGGAGAGGTGGAGCGGCCGGCGGTGACGCTGGTCCGCTCCGACCTCCCGCTCCTGGCCGGGCTCGACCTGGCCGACGTGGCCATCTCGAGCGCCCAGCGGCTCGAGCCCTCGCCCGGGGTCGAGGTCCTGGCCGCCGCCGAGGGGGCCCCGCTGCTGCTCCGGGGCGAGCTGGCCAGGAGCGGGGTGTCCGGCCGAGGCCCGCAGGCCGCCGTCCCGTTCGCCTACCTCGGCTTCGCCCTGGGCGACTCGAACCTGCCGCTCCAGGTGGCGTACCCGGTGCTGGCCGACCGCCTCCTCACCGAGCTCGGGGGCTCCGCCCTGCCCAGCGGGTCGCTGCGGGTCGGCCAGCCGCTGCCGGTGCCGGCCGGGGTGGCGGTGCGCGTCGACGGGCCCCGTGGCGGCCGGGACCTCGCTCCCGGCGATCCCGTGCCCGTGGCCGACCACCCGGGCCTCTGGGCGCTCACGCCGGAAGGTCGGGCCCGACGGCTGGTGGCCGTGAACGCCGACCCGGCCGAGGCCGATCCCACGCCGTCGGAACGCCTGGCCGTCCGGACCCGGGAGGGGGGCGCCGCCGGATCCCGTGAGCGTGGCCAGCGGCCGCTGCTGCGCTGGGCGGTGGCCCTCGCCCTCGTCCTCCTCGCCGCCGAGCTCCTGGCCGCCCGGAACGAGGGAGGGGTCCGGCGCCGGAGGTGGCGGGCCGCCCTGGTCCTGCGGGCGGCGATGGTGGCGGCGCTGGTCGCCGCCGCCCTCGGAGCCAGCCTCCCCGGGCGAGGCGGGGGGGTGGCCACGGTGTTCGTGGTCGACGGCTCGGGCTCACTCGGCCCGGGTGGTCGGGCCGACGCCGTCACCTTCGCCCGCACCGCCCTCGCCGAGCAGCCCCGCTCGGCCCGGGCCGGCGTCGTCGTCTTCGGGGGACAGGCCCGCCTCGAGCTGACGGTCGGGCCGGCCGGCCGCTTCACCGGCCAGACGGTGACGGTGGACCGGGGCCGGACCGATCTCGCCGCCGCCCTCCGCCTGGCCGGCGCCGTGCTGCCCTCGGGGAGCAAGCGCCGGATCGTCGTCGTGAGCGACGGGCGGGCCACCGACGGCGACGCCCGCAGCGAGGCCGCCAGGTTGGCCAGCACGGGCATCGCCGTCGACACCCACGTCGTGGCGGCGCGGACCGGGCCCGATGCGTCGGTGGCCCGGGTCGACGCGCCCCGGCGGGCCCGGGCCGGTGAGGTCGTCCTCGTCCGGGCCGTCGTGAGCTCCACCGCTCCTGGGCCGGCCGAGGTGGTGCTGCGCCGCGACGGCGTCGAGGTGGCCCGGCGGGAGGTCGACCTGGTGGCCGGCGAGACGACCGTCGAGATGGGCGACGTGGCGCCACCGGCCGGCGTGGCCCGCTACGAGGTGCAGGTGCGGTCGGCCACCGACACCGTGGCCGAGGACGACGTGGGCTTCGCCTCGGTGGCCGTCGACGGCCCCGCCCGCGTGCTGCTCGTCGAGGGGCGCCCGGGCGAGGCCGACGCGGTGGCGGCCGCCCTGCGGGCGGGCGGCCTCGGCGTCGACGTCGCCGCCGCTTCGGGGCTGCCGCCGGTCGACCGGCTGTCCGGGTACGAGGCGACCGTGCTGGTCGACGTCCCGGCCGAGCAGCTGGCCCCCGACCAGGTGGCCGCCCTCAGGGTCGCGGTCAAGGACCTCGGGCGCGGCCTTGTGGCGCTGGGTGGGGAGCGGGCCTATGGGGCCGGCGGCTACCTGGGCACCGACCTCGAGGCGCTGCTGCCGGTGACGAGCGAGGTGCTCGACCCGAAGCGCCGGGCCTCGGTGGCCGAGGTGCTGGCCATCGACAGCTCGGGGTCCATGACGGCCTGCCACTGCCGGGGAGAGCGGGACTTCTCCGGCGGCGGGCTCGTCGAGGGCGGCGTGGTGAAGGTCGACATCGCCAAGGCCGGTGCCGAGCGGGCCATCCAGGCGCTGCAGGCCGAGGACCAGGTGGGCATCATCGCCTTCACCACCAGCACCCACACGGTGCTGCCCGTCCAGCCCCGGCCCGACTCCGAGACGGTCCGCCGTGGGCTGTCCACGGTCTCCCCCACCGGCGGCACCGACCTGGTGACCGGCCTCCGGGCGGCCGCCGACCAGCTGCGGGCCACCAAGGCCCAGCTGCGCCACATCATCCTGTTCACCGACGGCTTCACCGCCGAGGGCGCTCTCGGCGCCACCCGGGACCTCGCCGCCTCGCTCTACGCCGAGGGCATCACCGTCTCGGTGCTGGCCACCGGCGAGACGTCGGCCGGCCCCGAGCTGAAGGCGGTGGCCGACGCCGGCCGCGGCCGCTTCTACCCCGGGCGTGACCTGCAGGAGATCCCCCGCATCCTGGCCGAGGAGGCGGTCCTGGCCTCCCGGTCGCTGATCGTCGAGGGGGAGGAGGTGCCGCGAGTCGTCGGCGGGCTGGCCCCCGTGCGCAACCTGAAGGAGGCGCCGGCCCTTCTCGGCCACGTCGCCACCACGGCGCGACCCCAGGCCGAGGTGGGGCTGCGGGTGGGGCCGGATGACGACCCGCTGCTGGCGACGTGGCAGGCCGGCCTCGGGCGGGCGACGGCGTGGACGAGCGACGCCGGCACCAGGTGGGCGGCACCGTGGACCCGGTGGGACGCCTCGGTGGCCTTCTGGACGGCTCTCGTGAAGGACACCTTCGGGAGCGGTGGTGGCGCGCTCGACGCCTCCGCCACCGTGTCGGGCGACCGCCTCCGCCTCTCGGTCGAGACGCCTCCGGGGCTGCCGGCGGGAGCCACCGCCACCGCCCGCGTGTCGGGACCCGCGGGGGAGACGTCCGAGATCCCGCTCGAGCGGACGGAGAAGGGCTTCGCCGCTGACGCGCCGGCTACGTCCGCCGGCACCTACGCCATCGGTGTCGAGGTGACCGCTCCAGGCGCAGCCGGTGGCACGGCCCGCGCCCTGGCCACCCAGTCCTACGCCCCCGAGTACCGGCCGGGGCCGCCTGACGCGCCGCTGCTTGCCCGGCTGGCCGCCCTCACCGGAGGCCGAGCCGACGTGGCCGCCGAGCGGACCTTCGACGCCGAAGGCCTGCGCCCCGGCCGGGTGCGCCACCAGCTGGCTGGCATCCTCCTCGTGCTCGCCGCCCTGCTGTGGCCGTGCGACATCGCCATCCGCCGCCTCAGCCGCCGCCGCGCCCTGGTGGCGCCGGGCCCGTCGCGGCGCCGCCGGGTGCCGCGGCCGCAGTGGCGCCGGCCGACGCCCTCGGGGTCGGCCCCGTCGGGCGCCCCGCCGCCCGCGGCCCTGCCGCCGCCACCACCGCCGCCCGAGCCAACGGAGATCAAGCCGGACTCGACCCTCGAGACCCTGCTCCGCGCCACGAGGAACAAGCGCGGCGATCCCGACTAGGCGAGTGTGCCCGCTTTTGCTACCCCCAGGGACCAAAGGTGGGCAGACTCGAAGGGGGGTCAGGAGGGGACGTGGTCCTGGGCCGGTTCGACCGGGTTTCGGGGCGTGCGCCGCCTGGCCCGGCGGGCGCCGACCTCGACCAGGCCTCCGGCCGCGGGCAGCAGGCCGGCGCCCCACCCCCACGTCCCCCCGGGCGTGGGGCTCACGCTCACG
>JBKJUI010000062.1:0-5161 GCA_046590775.1 Acidimicrobiales bacterium | reverse complement strand
ATGGGGGCGTCGGGGAACTCGGGGATCATCCTCTGCCAGGTCCTCCGGGGCTTGGTCGGAGCCCCCGGCCGCCGCGTCTGCTGCGGCGCTCGCACTGGCCCGCACCACCGAGAGGATCGTGCCCTCGATGGGCCGGGCCACGGCGCCGTCGGCCTGCTTCGAGGCGTTGGCCAGCGCCTCGGCCACCTCGGCCGGGCCGGCGGCCTCGGCCGACTTCAGGGTCTCGACCAAGCCCCGGAGGACCTGGCAGAGGATGATCCCCGAGTTCCCCGACGCCCCCATCAGGCTGCCGTAGGCGATGGCCTTGCACACCTCGGGCATGGTGTCGCCGGTGCCGTCGAGCTCGGCCACGACGCGCTCGACGGTGCCCAGCATGTTCTTGCCGGTGTCCCCGTCCGGAACCGGGTAGACGTTGAGCCGGTTCAGCGCTGCTGACGACATCCGCAGGGCGTCCCGGTAGGCGATGACGGCCGCCCTGAGGTCGGTGGCCCCCAACCGGGTGGACGTCAGCATGAAGGGCGATGCTAACCTTCCCCGGTTCCGTCCCCCCACGTGTCCGAGGTGCTCTGCCCGATGGCTTCCGTCTGTCAGCTGTGCGGCAAGAAGCCGTCGTTCGGCATGTCCGTGTCGCACTCCCACGTGCGCACCAAGCGCCGCTGGAACCCGAACATCCAGAAGGTGCGTGCCCTCGTGAACGGGTCGCCCAGCCGCCTCCACGTCTGCACCAGCTGCATCAAGGCCGGCCGGGTCACCAAGGTCCCGGTCCGCCAGATCCCCAGCTGACCCGCCCATCTCAGCTCCGTCAACCTTGCGGGCGGGTGGTGGGGAGCCCGGCCAGCTCGGCCCAGGCGCCCACGTCGCGACCTTCGAGGGCTGCGGCCATCAGGTCCGGGAACTGGTCCGGCGTGCAGGCGAAGCAGGCCACGCCGAGGGCGGCCAGCTGCGCCGCCAGTTCATTGTCGTGGGCCGGGGCTCCGCCGTCGGTGAGGGCCAGCAGGCAGACGACGGTCACCCCCGAGCGGACCAGGCCGCCGACGCGGGCCCGCAGCTGGTCGAGGTCCCCGCCCTCGAACAGGTCGGTGACGAGCACCAGGATCGTGTCGGCCGGTCGGACAACCAGGCGCTGGCAGAAGGCGACGGCGCGGGCGATGTCGGTGCCGCCGCCGAGCTGCACTCCGAACAGCAGGTCGACGGGGTCGTGGAGCTCGTCGGTGAGGTCGACCACCTCGGTGTCGAACACCACGAGCGAGGTGCGCAGGGAGCGGATCGACGCCAGCACGCAGGCCAGGACGCTGGCGTGCACCACCGAGGTGGCCATCGAGCCGCTCTGGTCAGCGCAGACCACGACGTGCTTCAGCTCGGCCTGCCGGCGGCGCCGGCCGTGGCCGATCAGCCGCTCGGGGACGATCGTGCCGAGCCCGGCGTCGTAGGTCCGCAGGTTGGCCCGGATGGTGCGGTCCCAGTCGACCTCGGGCAGCTTCGGGCGGCGGGTGCGGGTGCTGCGGTCGAGGGCTCCGGTCACCGACGCGACCAACCGCTGGGCCAGGCGCCGCTCGAGCTGCTCGACCACCTGGCCGACCACCTTCCGGGCCGTCTCCCGGGTGCGCTCGGGGATGACGCTGGCCAGCGCCACGAGGTCGGCCACCAGGTGGACGTCGGGCTCCACCTCGGCCAGCAGCTCGGGCTCGAGGAGCAGCTGGCGCAGCCCGAGCCGGTCGATGGCGTCGCGCTGGAGCACCTGCACCACCGGCGCCGGGAAGTAGGTGCGGATGTCCCCCAGCCACCGGGCCACGCTGGGCCGTGAGCCACCGAGGCCGCCCTTGCGGTCGGAGGCGTACAGGGCCTCGAGGGCGCCGTCGATCTTCTCGTCGTCGGCCGAGAGGTCGGCGCCCGGCAGGGTGTCGGCCGCGTCCCGGCCCAGGATCAGCCGCCAACGCCGGGCATCGGACTGGTCAGTCACGGCTCGCCGCCATAGCCGAGGAGGCGGCGGAGGGTGGGGACGACGAGGTCGGCCCGCCTCTGGTCGAGGTCGGTGTCGCCCTCGTCGACGCCGGCCAGGTCGGCGCTGCGGCCGGAGGCGGCCCGCTGGCCGAGCGCCCGGCGCTCGGGGGCGCCGAAGGTGCCGAAGGTCCGGCGCAGGAGGGGCAGGACCTCCGTGAACCGCTCCTCGGGCAGGAGGGACACCCAGCGGTCGAGGATGCCCCACAGCTGGTCGTCGTGGACCAGCACCACGCCGCTGCCCGACAGGAAGCCCTCGACCCAGGCACCGGCCCGGGCCGGGGCCTCGCCCGCGGACAGCGCCAGGCCGACGAGCCGGGCCGCATCCTCGGAACTGAGGGCGTCGGCGTCGAGGAGCAGCCGCGCCGCCCGCCCGCACACGAGCCCATGCACCGTGCCGCTCGAGGCCAGCGACCGCAGCGCCACTCGCCATGGCACCAGGTGGCGAGGCGAGGCGAGGACGCCGATCGACCGGTCGGCGTCGCCGATGACATCGGCGGTGTCCTCGGCGGCGGCATCGTCCAGGCTGGCGCAGGCCACCACGAGCCCGGCGGCGCTGCGGGCCACCATGCCGTCAACCACCCGTGTCACCGCCTCGGCGTCGGTGCGGCGCACGGTGCCGTAGCGCTGGGCCTGCACGAGCGGCGGGATGGCCTCGAGGAGGTGGTGGACGTCGGTGGCCACCGCAGCGCGGACCTCGAGGGCGGCGACGACGTGCACGATGGCATCAGCCAGCTCGGCCAGGAGGGCCCGTTGGACGAGGTCGGTGAGCTCAGGTAGGGAGCCGGCGGACCAGGCCAGGTCGCTGGCCTTGGCGCCGGCGGCGGCATCGACGGTGGCGCCCCACACCGAGGCCTCGACCAGCGCCACCTCGAGCGAGGGGTCCCATGCCAGGCGCCACGTCTCACGAAACGTTCCCGTGGTTCCGGTGAGGGGACGGCTGGGCCGGCCCCACTCGACGTCGAGCAGGCGGAGCCGGTGCAGGAGGTGGCTGCGCCGGAGACCTGTCGGCTGGCGGAGGTCGATGTCCAGCACCCTCGGCTCCTCGGCCACCGGGAGGCGCAGGCGGCGCTGGAGGCGGCGCACGTCCTCGACCAGCGGTAGCGAGGGGGTGTCGTCGGGCACCCGGCCGACGCCCAGGCCGACGACGAGCTGGCGGTGCACCAGGCGAAGCGGCACGGGGTCGCCGCCGCAGAGGGCGGCCAGCGAGGCGTCGTGCAGCTCGGGCAGGCCCGGCAGCGGCCGGCCCCGGAGGGCGGCCAGGGCGTCGGCCAGGCGGGCGGCGTCGACCGAGCCTGCAGGCGAGCAGTCCAGGCCCTCGGCCCGCAGGACCCGGGCGGTGCGGGCCAGCCAGCCGGGAACCGGGTCGGCCGGCTCGTCGTGCAGGTGGGCGTACCAGCCCGGGGAGGCGACGCCGGCCCCGTAGCCGGAGTCCTGCGCCAGGCGGCCCATGGTCCACGGCACCCAGGTGGCGGCCACCTTCACCTTGGGCAGACCCTTCAGCCTGGCCTTGTCGGACGCCTCGGACGGGAACGTTCCCGTGAGCGCCGGGGCGTGCCATGCGCCGCAGACCACGGCGATGTGCACATGCCCCTCCTTGCGGGCGCGCCGCACGGCGAGCCGCATCGCCGCCTCGCGAGCAGCCTCCTCCTCGTCGTGCGGCTCGACGCCCCGGAACGTCGTCATCGCCTCCCCCACGGCCTCGAACAGCTCCTCGTCGGCCAACCCCCGGGCCTCGACCAGGTCCTCCCACCACCGCTCGGGGTCGTCGTGGCCGGCGGCGCCGGCCAGCGCGGCGATGGGGTCGGTGCGCCGACGGGAGCGGGGGGCACGCTCCGGGGACCAGGCCAGCGAGGTGGCCGCCGGGAGGTCGCAGAAGGCGGCCCGCACGTCGTTGGCCCCGGCCCAGCGGAGAGCGGCCAGCTCGGGTGAGAAGGCGGCGAAGGGCCAGAAGGCCGAGCGCTGCGGCTCCCCCACGACGTAACAGAGGAGCGCCACCGGCGGCACCAGGTCGGGCGACGCCACGAGCGGGACGAGCCCATCGCCCTCGGGCGGCCCCTCGACGAGCAGCAGGTCGGGTCGCAGCCGATCGAGCGACCGCACCACCGACCGCGCCGAGCCGGGCCCGTGGTGGCGGATCCCGAGCACGGAGAGGGTCATGGCCGCAGGCGCTAGAGGTGCTCGCGCAGGGCCCGGTAGAGGTCGAGCCAGCCGTCGCGCTCCTTCACCACCGTCTCCAGGTACTCGCGCAGGACGACGGCGTCGGCCACGGGGTCCTGCACCACGGCGCCGACGATCCCGGCGGCGACGTCGCCGGCCCGCACCTCGCCATCGCCGAAGTGGGCGGCGAGGGCGATGCCGTTGCCCACCACGCTGATGGCCTCGGCGGTGGACAGGGTGCCGCTCGGCGACTTCACCCGGGCCTGGCCGTCCTCGGTCTCGCCGCTGCGCAGCTCCCGGAAGACGGTGACGATGCGGCGCACCTCCTGGAGGGCCGGCGGCACCTCGGGCAGGCCGAGGGCCCGGCCCAGCTGAGCCACCCGCTGGCGCACGATCTCGACCTCGTCCTCGACCGTGGCGGGCAGGGGCAGCACGACGGTGTTGAAGCGGCGGCGGAGGGCGGACGACAGCTCGTTCACGCCTCGGTCACGGTTGTTGGCCGTGGCGATGACGTTGAAGCCGCGCCGGGCCTGCACCTCGCGGCCGAGCTCGGGGATGGGCAGCGACTTCTCGGACAGGATCGTGATCAGGGCGTCCTGGGTGTCGGAGGGGATGCGGGTCAGCTCCTCGACCCGGGCGATGGCGCCCCGCTCCATGGCCACCATCACCGGGCTCGGCACCATGGCGGCGACGCTCGGCCCCTCGGCCAGGAGGCGGGCGTAGTTCCACCCGTACCGCAGTGACTCCTCCCCCGTGCCGGCCGTGCCCTGCACGAGCAGGGTCGAGTCACCGCTGACGGCGGCGGCCAGATGCTCGCTCATCCACGTCTTGGCCGTGCCCGGCACGCCCAGCAGCAGAAGCGAACGGTCGGTGGTCAGCGTCGCCACGGCGACCTCGACCAGGCGCCGGTCACCCAGGTACTTCGGCGTCACCGGGCTGCCGTCGGGCGCCTCACCCCCGAGGATGTAGGTCACCACCGCCCACGGCGACAGCCGCCACCCCG
>JBKJUI010000055.1:0-3342 GCA_046590775.1 Acidimicrobiales bacterium | reverse complement strand
GGCGGGCGGGGCGGGGCGCCCTGGTCTCCGCTGCGGGCCGCCGGAGCCTCGACGGGGCGGGCCGGGGGTGTGGGTGCGGACACCGGTCGGGGCGGCATCGGGGGCGCGTTCCTGCCACCGCCGGCGGTGACCGGAGGCCGCCCCGACGGAGGGGCGGGACGGGGCGGCGGCGTGGCGGCCGGACGGGTCGGCGACGGCGAGCTGACCGCCGCCGGCTGGGGGACCTGGGTCGGGCGCGGAGGCGGTAGCACCGGCCGGAGGGCGGCAGCGGCCGCCGGCTGCTCGGCGGGAACGGGCCGCTCGGCGGGCGGCGTCGTCGGTGGGGCCGGCGGCGAGGGCTCACCCATCGGCGCGATGGTCAGGGGCGCGGGCGTGGCGACGGCCGCGGTGGCGGGCGCGCCGCTCGGAGCCTCGGGCGCGGCCTGGCCCTTCTTCGGCTCGTCGGGCTGGATGTCGCGTCGAAGACCGAGCTGGTCGGCCTTGCGGCGGACGCGGTCGGCCTGAGGGTCCTCGATGGAGCTCGAGTGGCTCTTGACGCCGATCCCGAGGTCGACCGAGAGGTCGAGGGTTTCCTTGTTCGTGAGCCCGAGCTCCTTGGCCAGCTCGTGCACACGGATCTTCTTCGTTGCCAAGTCCTGCCTTCACCTCTTCTGGTTCGACGTCGGTGGTGGTGGTTAGCCGCTCACGGCGTGTCCCGCTCGTTGCATATGTGAGCCCCCTGGTGGTTCCTGTGGGCGTGCAGCGTCACAGTCTCGCACGTTCTGCGAGGTAGGCGCGAAGACGGGGGGCTGCGTCCGGTGCCAGGTCGCCCCGCAGCGCCCGGCCGAGCGCCTTGCGGCGCACCGCCAGGTCGAGGCAGCCCAGCGCGCTGGCCGAGCAGAGCCACGCTCCGCGCCCTGGGAGCGCCAGGCCCACGGCCAGCTGGCCACCCTCGGCCCGGGTGATCCTGACCAGCTCGGGCCGGGGCCGGCGGGCCCGGCAGCCCACGCAGGTCCGGACGGGCGGGCCTACGCGCCCGTCCCCTCGTCGGGCGGGGGCGTGACCTCGTCGCCGACCACGACCTCGGCCGTCGCGGCATCGGTGTCTGCGCCTGCGTTCGCCTCATCGGTGGCATCGGCTCCGGCGGCCGCAGGGTGGTTGGGCGGGGCGTCGTCACCCTCGCCGGGACCGGCGTAGTAGTCCTCCATCGACATGGCCTCGCTGCCGTCGGCCGGCACCCAGACCATCTCGCCGCCGTCCTTCTCGACCCATTCGCCCTCGGCGTAGCCGGCCTCCTCCTCGGCCAGCTGGGCCTCGGACTTGATCTGGATCTCCCAGCCGGTGAGCCGGCCGGCCAGGCGGGCGTTCTGGCCCTCGCGGCCAATGGCCAGCGACAGCTGGTAGTCGTTCACGATGACGGTGGCCACGCCGATCTCGTCGTCGAGGCGCACCTCCTTCACCTTGGCCGGCTGGAGGGCGCGCATCACGAACTCGGCCGGGTCGTCGCTGAAGGGAACGATGTCGACCTTCTCGCCCCGCAGCTCGTTGGTGACCATCCGCACCCGGGCGCCCCTGGCCCCGACGCAGGAGCCCACCGGGTCCACGTTCTGGTCGTTCGAGAACACGGCGATCTTGGTGCGGTGCCCCGGCTCGCGGGCGCAGGCCCGGATCTCGACGATGCCGTTGGCGATCTCGGGCACCTCGAGCTCGAAGAGGCGCAGGATCAGTCCCGGGTGGGTGCGGCTCACCACGATCTGGGGCCCCTTTGTGGTCTTGCGCACCTCGACGATGTAGGCCTTCAGCCGGGCGTTGCGCTCGAACCGCTCATGGGGCACCTGCTCGGCCGACGGCAGCAGCGCCTCGACCTTGCCCAGGTCGAGCAGGGTGAAGCGCTGGTCGACCTGCTGGACGATCCCGGTGACGATCGAGCCCTCGCGCCCGGCGTAGTCCTCGTACTTCTGGTCGCGCTCGACCTCGCGGATCCGCTGGCTCATCACCTGCTTGACCGTCTGGGCCATCACGCGCTGCATGAAGGTCTCGTTCGGGGTGTCGTCCCACTCCCGCAGGACGTTGAAGTCCTCGTCGAGCTCCTGGGCGATGATCCGGATCTCGAAGGTGTCGGGGTAGATCTCGACCCTGGCGAACTCCTCGGCCTCGGGCAGCCGCTTGTAGGCGGCCAGCATGGCCTGGGCCAGCGCCTCGAGGAGCATGTCGGTGGAGATGCTCTTGGCCTGGGCCACCGCCTCGAGCGCCTGGCGGATCTCGTCGCTGCCGCTCGCGTCCTTGGGCTTCACGGTTGCACCTTCGCCTTCTTCTGGGTCTTGGGGGGCCGGCCGCCAGGCTTCGGCGCCGGGCCCCACTCGAAAACGGTCACGGCGAGGTCGACGTCGTCATAGGAGAGGCGCCGCCCGTCGGCTGTGAACCCCTCTTCGTCTGCGGCTTCGAGCAGGGCTCGGAACCGCCGGTCGTCGTCGCCGGCGGCGGCCGCGGTGAGCTTCACGTTGATCGGCGTGCCGACGAAGCGCCGGAAGTGGGCCGGCTGGGTGAGCTGGCGCTCGAGCCCCGGGCTCGACACCTCGAGGGTGTACCGCCCGGGCATCGGGTCGGGCTCGGTCGTGTCGAGGGTCCGGGAGAACGCCCGCGACAGGTCGGTGATGGTGGTGAGGTCGATCCCGCCCTCGCGGTCGACCAGCACGCGCAGCAGGCCGGGAGCCCAGATCACGTCGTACAGCTCGCACCCGGCGGCCTCGACGTGGGCGCGCAGCAGTGCAGCGGCCACCTCGGCCGGTCCGCTCACCACTGCACCTCCTCGTCCTCCTGGTCGTCCCTCCACGTGCCCCGCCTCGGCCGGGGACCCCGACCAAGTGGTCGGGCGACCCTACCAGGCCCCCCTGGCGAACCCGAGGCCCCCAATCGGCCGGCGCGGCTCAGTAGGCGCGGGCGAGGAAGGCGACGAGGTCGGGCTCATCGCCGGCCATGGGCAGGCTGCCGTCGGGCCGCTGGAGGCAGCGGACCGTGACCCCGCCGCCCAGCGCCTGGCCGGCGACGAGGTCCCACCGAACGCGGGCGAAGCCGGTGCGGGCCGCCTCCAGGGCCTCGTCGAGGCTGGAGGTCTCGACCGTCATCTGCTCGCGTCGCACCGTCGCCTCCATCAGGAGGTCCTGCTGCGCCAGGTCCAGGGCCACGGTGACGGCCTCGGCCACGTTGGCCAGGGGAACCTGCTCGACCACCCGGCCGACCCGGCGCTTGACGGTGACCAGGCCCTCGGCCAGGTCGCGGGGGCCGACCTCGACGCGGACCGGCACGCCCTTGACCTCCCAGTCGACGGCGCGCCGGCCGAAGCCCGTGTCGACCCGGTCGTCC
>JBKJUI010000203.1:0-6366 GCA_046590775.1 Acidimicrobiales bacterium | reverse complement strand
GGGCGCGGCTCGGGCGGCGGAGGGGCCGGGGCGGGCGGGGCCGCCGCCGGCGAGGGGAGGATCCCGAACGCCTCCTCGCCCGGCTTCACCAGGCCGTACTCCTCGCGGGCGATCCGCTCGACCTCGGCGTCGGTGCGCAGCTGCTCGGCCCGGGACTGCAGCGCCCGGCTCTGCTCGTCGAGCACCGCGTTGCGGTCACGAGCCGCGGCGATCTGCTCGTGCTGGTCGTACCAGGTGCGCGCCGGGTTGCCGAACGTGAAGAGGATGCCGGCCACGACGAGGGCGACGACGAAGAGCCGACGCAACCGCCGCGACCCGAACGACGCCAGCCGAGGGCGCGTCATGGCAGCCGGCCGCCCCTCCCCTTCACCGCCGGGAAGGCGTCGATGCCCCGGTAGCGGCCGCTCGGGCCCAGGCCGTCCTCGATGCGCAGCAGCTGGTTGTACTTGGCCACCCGGTCGGACCGGGCCGGAGCGCCGGCCTTGATCTGCCCGCAGCCGGTGGCCACCGCCAGGTCGGCGATGGTGACGTCCTCGGTCTCGCCGGAGCGGTGGCTCATCATCGACGTGTAGCGGGCCTTGGTGGCCAGCTCGACGGCGTCCAGGGTCTCGGTCAGCGTGCCGATCTGGTTGACCTTGATCAGGATCGAGTTGGCGACGTTCTCATCGATGCCTCGCTGCAGCCGCTCGACGTTGGTGACGAACAGGTCGTCGCCCACCAGCTGCACCCGGTCGCCCAGCCCGGCCGTGATGGTGCGCCACCCGGCCCAGTCGTCCTCGGCCATGCCGTCCTCGATCGAGATGATCGGGTAGCGCTCGCACAGGGCCACGTACGCGGCGACCATCTCGTCGGACGAGAGCACCCTCCCCTCGCCGACGAGGCGGTAGGCGCCGTCCGAGAAGAACTCAGAGGATGCCGGGTCGAGGGCGAAGGCGATCTCGTCGCCGAGGCTGCGCCCCGCCCGCTCGACCGCCTCGACCATCAGCTTGAGGGGCGCCTCGTTGTCGGGCAGGTCGGGGGCGAACCCACCCTCGTCGCCCAGGGCCGTCGACAGGTGCCGCTCGCGCAGCACCGCCTTGAGCGCGGCGTAGACCTCGGCCCCCCAGCGCAGCGCCTCGCTGAAGGAGGCGGCCCCGACCGGGGCGATCATGTACTCCTGGAAGTCGACCGAGTTGTCGGCGTGGGCGCCGCCGTTCAGCACGTTCATCATCGGTACCGGCAGCGTGTGGGCGTTGGCGCCGCCGATGTAGCGGTACAGGGGCAGGCCCACCTCCTGGGCCGCGGCCTTGGCCACGGCCAGGCTCACGCCGAGGATGGCGTTGGCGCCGAGGCGGGCCTTGTTCGGCGTGCCGTCGAGCTCGAGGAGGAGGTCGTCGACCATCCGCTGGTCGAGGGCGTCGTAGACGAGCAGAGCGTCGGCGATCTCGCCGTTGACGTGCTCGACGGCGTTGCGGACGCCCAGGCCGCCGAAGCGCTCGTCGCCGTCCCGCAGCTCGACGGCCTCGTGGGCGCCGGTCGAGGCACCGGAGGGCACCATCGCTCGGCCGATGGCCCCCGAGACCAGGGCCACCTCGACCTCGACGGTGGGGTTGCCGCGGCTGTCGAGGACCTCGCGGCCGAGCACTGCTTCGATCTGGCTCATGGTGTTCCTGTGGCTCCTGTGGCTGGTGTGAAAAGGCTAGCGCCTCAGGCCACCGCCAACCCGCGAGCCCGCAGCCGGGGGGCGACGTCGTCGGCCAGGGACCTTCTGGCCGTCTCGGCGTAGGCCGCCGGAGGAGCCAGCCCCCACGCCTCCACTGCGGGGGACAACGGGCGCAGGGGTTGCTCGCAGGCCCCTCCGTACGCGTCCTGCACCTCGTCGAGCATCGCCGGAAGTGCCGCCCCGACCACTGCGCTGATCTGTGCCTCATGGGCAGCGAGCAGCCAGTCGAGCCCGTCCCACCCGAACTGGCGGTGCCGCGCCTCGTCCCGCAGCACGATGTCGAGCACTTGCCGGCACCTCGGCTCCGTGGCCCGGGCCCGCAGCATCCTGAACATCGGGACGGCAACGGTCTCCCCGATGCAGAAGAAGCGCATCAGGGCCAGGCCTAGGGCGAGCACAGGGCCGTCGGGGCTCGGGAACGTGAGGGCGGAGCCGTCGATGAAGGGTGGGTCACCCCCTCCGCCGGCGGCTTCGACCAAGCCCGCGGAGAGCTCGCTGTGGGCAAGCTCGTCCTCCACCACCTGCAGCCCGGCCCGGATCAGGTCGGGCGGCGCTCCGACCTGGATGAGCCACAGGGTGACGTGCTGGGCGATCGCGGCCGACCGGTACTCGGCTTCGGTCCGCCGGCCCCACTCGGCGGCCACCAGGCGCATGTCGAGGTCGGCCGCTGCACCCCCGGGCGCAGGAAGGTCGCTCATCGCCGTCAGCCGCCCGGGAGCATGGGCGGAGGCGGGTTGGACACGACCTGCCCGCCGGAGGGCGGGGGCGGCGGCGGGTTGTCGGCCACGACGGGGCTCACCGTGACGCGTGGTCTGGGCGTGCCAGCGGTCGACGGTGTGGACGTCGGCGATCCTGTGGCCGGCTGAACGGCAGGAGTCGGATCGGGGGGGCGGGCTTCAGCCTGGGTCGGCGCGGTCGAGGCACTGGTGTCGATTCCCGAGCCGGTTGAGGTCGGCACCGGGCCGGCTGCCGGCGGGTTCGTGGTGGCGTCAGTCGTCCCGCACGCCCCGGCCAGGAGGACGACGACCACCGGAGCCGCAAAGCTGGCTCGCCGTCGAAGGGTGCTGTGCCGGACCGCCTCCGGTTCTCTCCGCTTGCTGTTGCTCATCTCTCCGCCTCTCGAACTGGATGATCGTCGGGTTGGACGGGCGGATCGGCGGATCGGTTCCAGGGTTCCGCAGATTTCCCCACCCTTCTCGGAGCGGTTGCTGAACCGGGGTTGCGGCCCTACCGTCTTGACCGAGCGGTCAAGGCGCACTGCCCGACGCGAGGAGGGGACGGGCGCCATGGCCGTCGTCGAGACATCCACCAAGCCCGAGGCGCTGGTCGAGGACCGCGTGGCCCGGCTGCTGGTCGAGCACCCGCCGGCCACCACCGACCCGACTGCCTTCCTGGGCGCCCAGTTCGACCTGGGCCTGGCCTGGGTGCAGTTCGACGAAGGCTGCGGCGGGCTCGGGCTGCCGCCGTCGCTGCAGGAGGCCGTCGACGGGCCGCTGCGCCGGGCGGGCGCCCCGCACCCCTACATGCGGAACCCGATCGGCTACGGGATGGGCGCGCCGACCGTCGTGGCCCACGGCACCGAGGCCCAGAAGCGGCGCTACCTCCGCCCGATGTTCACCGGCGAGGAGATCTGGTGCCAGATGTTCTCCGAGCCCGGCGCCGGCAGCGACGTGGCCGGCCTCAGCACCCGGGCGATCCGCGACGGTGACGAGTGGGTCGTCAACGGGCAGAAGGTGTGGACCACCCTGGCCCACCTGGCGCGCTGGGGGATGCTCGTGGCCCGCACCGACCCCGACCAGCCCAAGCACAAGGGTCTCACCTACTTCGTCGTCGACATGCAGGCGCGGGGCGTCGTGGTCAAGCCGCTGCGCCAGATGACCGGCGAGGCCGAGTTCAACGAGGTGTACTTCACCGACGTCCGCGTCCCAGACGCCGAGCGACTGGGCGATGTCGGCGAGGGGTGGCGGGTGTCGCTCACCACCCTGATGCACGAGCGGGTCTCCATCGGCGGCATCGTTCTCCCTCGCGGCGTCGGCCCCATCGCCGACGCCGTCACCCTCTACCGGGAGCGGCGGGCGAAGCTGGGCGAGGATCCGGTGCTGCGCGACCGCATGGTCCAGCTCTGGAGCCGGGCCGAGGTTCTGCGCCTCACCAACGTCCGAGCCGGCGTGGCCCGCAAGCGGGGTGTGCCCGGGCCCGAGGGCTCGATCGGGAAGGTGGCCTTCGGCGAGCTGAACAAGGACATCTACAGCTTCTGCATCGACCTCCTCGGACCGGCCGGGATGCTCTACGGCGACTACGCCATGACCCGGCCCGTCACCGCCGGCTTCTCGATCGACGTGCGCAAGGCCTTCCTCCGGGCGCGCGCCAACTCGATCGAGGGGGGCACCACCGAGGTGATGAGGAACATCCTGGGCGAGCGGGTGCTCGGGCTTCCCGGCGACGTGCGGGCCGACAAGGACCGCCCCTGGCGGGAGGTGCCCCGCTCCTAGACCAACACCCTCAGCCGCTGCAGCGGTGGGTGACGATCGGGAGGAAGAACCCGGCCGCCACCAGCTCCACCGTGCCGTCGTCGGTGGTGCGCACCGACAGCGGCGGGGTCTCGGGCGGCCCGGCGGCCTTCCGCCGCTGCGACCGCTCCTCGAACGCCGACCCGCACGCCGGGCAGGTCGCCCGAGCGGTCACCTTGTACCAGGTGCCCTCCTCCTTGACGTCCCACCCGGCCTCGGCCATGGCCGCCACGTTAGGGCCCGCCGCCCTGCGGCAGCTCAGCCGGCGAACGGGGCGTCGAGGTCGACGTACTCGCGGAAGCGGGTGACCTTGCCGCGGTCGACGTTGAACACGTGCACGGCTCCGTACGCGACCTCGTCACCCGCCAGGGTGCCCGAGATGGCGACGATCACGGCGACCACGCCGGGGGAGGCCTCGGTGACCGCCTCGATCTCGAGCTCGAGCGGATTCCACGCAGCTCGCAGCCCCTTGAAGAAGATGGCCACCCCCTCCAGGCCCTCGAACTCACCGCCCTGGGGCAGAGCCCTCGGCACCGACCACGACACGGACACGTCGAGCATGCCGATCAGGGCCGTCAGGTCGCCCTTCAGGAACGATTCATACGCCCGCCGCACCATGGCGGCTGCCGCTTCTGCCATCCCCAGCTCCTCTCGCAGGGACTCAACGATACCAACCGGGCTCAGCCGAAGCGACGACGCACGGCGCGCCGCAGGGCGCCTTCCACGTCGATCCCTCCGGCGGCCAGACGGGAGACCGCGCCCAGCAGCTCGTCGCCCGCCTCGGCCTCGGTGGTGGTCGCCTCCTCGGCCAGCCCGCCGGCCCGCCTGAGGACCTTCGCCGCCAGCTGGAGGGCCGGGAGGCCAGGTGGGATGCCGTCCAGCGGGGTGGTGCGCTCGGGTCGCTCGGCCTGCTTCAGGGCGTCCCAGTTGCGGACCACCTCGTCGGCGTCGACCACCTCGAGCTCGCCGAAGACGTGCGGATGGCGGCGCACGAGCTTGGCGTCAACTCCCGCGGCCACGTCGGCCAGGGTGAACCAACCGGCCTGCTCGGCGATGGTGGCGTGGAGGACGACCTGGAACAGCAGGTCGCCCAGCTCGTCGCACAGCGCGTCCACCTGCGCAGGACCGGGGTCGGCACCCAGGGCGTCGATGGCCTCGACCACCTCGTGCGCCTCCTCGACGGCGTAGCGGGTGAGGCTGGCGTGCGTCTGCTGCCGGTCCCACGGGCACAGCTCCCGCAGCGCCCGCACGGTCGCGCTGAAACGTTGCAGCTCGTTGGCCACCGGCGCAGTCAGGTGCGGCACCCAGAGCGTCGTGAGGTGGTCGGCGTCGACCTCGCGGTCCAGGTCGGCCCAGGGGACGTCGAAGACTCGTTCGTCGGGCAGGCCCAGCCGCTGGAGCACGGTGACCGCCGGGCCGTCATCCACCGCCAGCTTCACGTCGGACAGCGTGAACGACGAGTCGGCCTGGGCCACGAGCAGCGGGCCCCGGTCGCCGGCGGCCTCGACCGCGAAGCGGTGGGCGTCGACCAGCCGCACCCCGGCGGCCAGCGGGTCGATGGCGAGCCGGGCCCAGGCCAGATCCAGGAAGCTGAGCCCGGGTACGACCTCGAGGGCCACCTCGCCGGCCGCCGCCCGCAGGCGCAGGAGCTCGACGGTGCGCTCGGCCACCAGCGGCGAGCCCGGCACGCCGTAGGCCACCCGGCCGTGCACGCGCGCGGCCTTGACCAGGTCGTCGACGATGCCCTCGTAGACCTCGTCCATCGTGACGGCCGCCTCGTAGCGGTGATCGAACGTCGCTGCCCCCTCGACGGCGGCTGCCGCCGGGTGGCGGGCGGTCCGCAGGAAGCGGGCGGCCGGCGGCACCCCGGCCAGCGCCGAGCGGGCGGCCTCGGAGAGCATGTCGGGCCCGGCGGGGCCCAGGCCCACGACGACGACGCCGGGCGTCACGGGGCGGCCGACGAGGGCGGCGAGGCTGCGGGCTGCGTGGGCGCGGCGGTCGTCGTCGCACGCCGACCTCCCGGAGCCACGAGGGCGATGGCGTCGGGGTCGGACCGGTCCCAGGTGCCGAAGCGGCTGGACACCTCGACCCGGGCGTCGCGGCGCAGTCGTCGCAGCAGCTGCTCGTACGGCTCCTGCGCCGGCGCCAGCGCAT
>JBKJUI010000503.1:0-4317 GCA_046590775.1 Acidimicrobiales bacterium | reverse complement strand
AGCCTCGTATGACTGCGACGGTGACACCCTGCTGTTCAGGGTCGAGCAGGAGGGCGAGGGGGCCTGTCACACCGGTGCCCACTCCTGCTTCTTCCGGCGGTTCGGCGCTTGACGGCCAGCCCGGATCGCTCCGCCTTCCGGGCGCTGGTCAGAGCGGGCAACACCATCGTCCCGGTGTGGCGTGAGCTGCTGGCCGACCTCACCACCCCGGTCGCCGCCTTCACCCGCGTGGTGGGCTCCGACCCGGGTGGTGAGGTCGGCCAGCAGCTCGCGCCACACCGGGACAATGGTGTTGCCCGCTCTGACCAGCGCCCGGAAGGCGGGGCGATCCGGGCTGGCGGTCAAGCGCCGAACCGCCGGAAGAAGCAGGAGTGGGCACCGGTGTGACAGGCCCCGGCGCCCTCCTGCTCGACCCTGAACAGCAGGGTGTCACCGTCGCAGTCATACGAGGCTTCGCGCACCCACTGGCGCTCGCCGCTGGTCTCGCCCTTGACCCACACCTCCTGACGGCTCCTCGACCAGTAGGTCATCCGCCCCGTCTCGAGCGTGAGCCGCAGCGTCTCGGCGTTCATCCACGCCACCATCAGCACCTCGCCGGTGGATCCCTCCTGGCACACCGCCGGGACCAGGCCGTTCGCGTCATACCGGACCTGCGCCAGCTGCTCGGCCGTGGCGGGGACGGGTGTGGCGGTCGGCATGGCCGCCGAAGGCTACAAGTGCGAGCCACCCACCCCCACGGGGTTCTGTTGAGTAGCGTTCGACCGTGTCGTTCCAGCCGCCTGGGAACCAGCCGCCGCCTCCCCCTGGAGGGTGGCAGCAGCCCCCGCCCCCCCCGGGCGCCTTCGGCGGCCAACCCCCCCCGCCGCCCCCGCCGCCCGGCGGCTTCGGCGGTGCCCCGCCTCCGGGACCCGGGGGCCCTCCGCCGCAGTGGGGTCCGCCTCCGGCTGCGCCCAAGAAGTCCCGCAAGGGGCTGCTCATCGGGCTCGGCGTGCTCGGGGCCCTGATCCTGCTGGCGATCGTCGTCGGGCTCGCCACGGTGGCCGACAAGGTCGGCGGGGGGACAGCGCTGTCCGACCTCCAGACCTTCCAATGCTTCAACACCTCAAAGGCGCTCGTGGCCGACAAGGCCACACGGGTCGACTGCACCGAGCCGCACACCGACGAGGTGGCCGGCATCCTGACCTTCCCGGGCGGTGAGAACGCCACCTATCCCGGCCAGGACGGGATCCTCGAGTTCGGCAAGAAGGACTGCGTCAAGCCGGTCACCTCCTACTACGGCGACAAGATCCCGACGGCCACTACCCAGGTGTTCGTCTTCGGGCCCAACGAGGCGGCGTGGAAGAACGGCGACCGGACCGTCGTCTGCAGCCTGAGGGAAGAGACCGCCGCGAAGAGGACCGGCTCCTACCTCGACGGCTGAGGCCCGAAGTCGGCCGAAGTTCGCGAACAAGCGCGACGACTAGGCGGTATCCCGCTTCTTGATAAGGCTGTCCACATGCCGTTCGCTTGCCTTCCACGTCGCATATGATGACGTCTTCAAGCGAAGACAATCGAGGAGACGACATGGCCCAGCGCACCCAGGTGATCATGACCTGCGACGTTCACGACGGCGAGGCCGACGCGGTTGACACCGTTGCCTTCACGGTCGAGGGCCAGGCCTACGAATGCGAGCTGTGCGAGGCGCACCTCGCCGAGTTCCGTGAGGCGATGGAGATCTGGTCCTCGCACTCCCGGGTCATGAGCCGCGGTCGAGGCGGGCAATCTGGCGGCGGATCCTCACGTGGCGGGCGTCGACGCGCCGGCTCGGGCGACGGTCCGTCCACGGCCGACGTGCGCGAGTGGGCCCGGGCGCAGGGGCTGCCCGTCAGCACCAGAGGCCGCGTCCCCGCCGAGCTGCACGCCGCCTTCGAGGCCGCCCACTAGCTCTCGAGCTCCTCAGCCAGCCGCGTCAGCCACTCCCTCCCCAGGAGGGCGGCCGCCAGCTGGTCCTCGGCGCTCTGGATCCCTCGCATCCTTCGCAGCGGCAGCGCTCGTTCGGTGTCCTCAGCCGACTCGAGCGGCGGCTGGGGCATTCGGGTAATCGCATCCGCTGCGTCACGAAAGGCCCGGGCGGTGCGGCTTCCCATCTGTTCCGACAGGTCGCGCAGGTAGCCGAGCGCCGTCGACTCCCGCTCATACCGTTCGGCCAGCGTCACCGCGGTGGCCGCCAGTCCCTCGACGATGACATTGTGCTGAGCGTCCGACATCCTGGCGCGCCTCTCAGAGGTAGAGGCCGGTGGAGCCGTCGATGCGCGCCGCCGCCACGGCGTGGATGTCGCGCTCTCGCAGGATGATGTACTCGTCGCCCTGGACCTCGACCTCGTAGCGGTCCTCGGGACTGAACAGCACCCGGTCGCCCGGCTCGACCGTGCGCACGTTCGGCCCGGCGGCCACCACATCGGCCCACGTGAGCCGCTTGGAGATCTGGGCGGTGGCGGGGATCAGCAGGCCGGCCTTGGACTTCCGCTCGCCTTCGCTGCCGGGGACCTGCACGAGCAGCCGGTCGGCCAGCATGCGGATGGCCTGCTTGACCTCGAGCGCGTCCGGCATGGCCTTCGACAGTAGGGCCGGGGATCTCAGAGCGGGAAGGCGGCGAGCGTGGACGTGGCCTCGGCGGCGATGGCATCGAGCCACGTCGGGTCAGGCTCCCCTGGCGGGTCCTCGCACAGTCCTCCGAGCAGCGCCGCCTCGGCCTCGAGGTCGGCCACCAGGACCGACTCGGCCACCGGCCCGGAGACGGTCCGCTCGTCCGGCTGGTTGTGGTAGCCGCCCAGCGGCAGGGCGAGGGCGCTCGACCGCAGCCCGCGAGCGCAGAAGACGGTGGCCTCGCACGATCCGCCGTCCATCAGCTGCCGCTGGGCGGACACGTCGAGGGCCTTCGCCCGCTGCCAGAGGACCCCGGTGAGGCCGGCGTCGAAGACGCTGCGCAGGTCGCCGACCCGGACGATCACCCCGCCCCCCTGCGGGGCGTGCGGGAGCATCGGCGAGCACTCGAGGGAGAGCACCGTGGCCCCCTCGGGGATGGTGCCGAGGCGCTGCGCCTCGAGCGCCCCGTACCAGCCGATCTCCTCGGCGCGAGTGCAGAGCAGGCTCGCCCGGGCGTCGCCGGCGGCGATCAGCGCAGCCAGCCCTGCGGCCACTCCCAGCAGGTCGTCGCAGGCCCTGGCGGTGATGCGGCCGCCGGCGACCTCGTAGGGGATCACGTCCCACACGGCGAAGCCGCCGGCGACGGCCTCGCCGTCGACCACCTCGGCCGTGGCCGCCGCCAGACGCCCGGCACGCTCGTCGATGCTGCTGAGGACGGCCCGACCGGTCGGGTCGCTCTGGCCGGGCCGGTGGAGGACCACCGGCGATCCGGGCACGGCCACGCCGGCCCGCACACCCCCACGGAACGTCAGCCGCACCTGGCTGGCGTCGACGGTGTCGATGGCGAAGCCGGGGTGGTCGAGGTGGGCCACCAGCACCAGCTCGGTGCCCTTCCCCACCAGGAGGTTGCCGGCGTCGTCGCCGCGTGTCGGCAGTCCTGCGGCTCCGGCCAGCCGCTCCACGGCCTGGCGCGGCAGGTGCTCGAGCAGAGGAGCCGTGGGCTGTGCGGCGATGGTCTGCGCCGCCTCGAGGAGCGGGCCGTCTCCGCTCATCTGCGGACGACGAGGCCGGCCGCGGCCAGGACCTCCTTGGCCTCGGCCACGGTGTGCTCGCCGAAGTGGAAGATCGAGGCGGCCAGGACCGCGTCGGCCCCGCCCTCGACGACGCCGTCGACCAGGTGCTGCAGGTTGCCGACGCCGCCGCTGGCGATCACAGGTACGCGCACGGCGTCGCAGACGGCACGGGTGAGCTCGACGTCGAAGCCGTCCCGGGTGCCGTCGCGGTCCATGGAGGTGAGCAGCACCTCACCGGCACCGAGGGCGGCCACCTCCTCGGCCCACGACACGGCGTCGAGGCCCGTCGGCTTTCGGCCGCCGTGGGTGTACACCTCCCAGCCTCGCGAGGCCCGGCGGGCGTCGATGGCGACCACGGTGCACTGGGCCCCGAACTCGGCGCTGATCTCGGCCACCAGGTCGGAGCGGGCCACCGCCGCGGTGTTGACGCTGACCTTGTCGGCGCCGGCCCGCAGCAGGGTGCGGGCGTCCTCGACGTTGCGCACCCCGCCCCCGACCGTGAGTGGGATGAAGACCTGCTCGGCCGTGCGGCGCACGACGTCGAGCAGGGTGTCGCGGGCGTCGGACGAGGCGGTGATGTCGAGGAAGACCACCTCGTCGGCGCCCTCGGCGTCGTAGC
>JBKJUI010000363.1:0-3514 GCA_046590775.1 Acidimicrobiales bacterium | reverse complement strand
CTTCGGCTCAAGGTCGAGGCGACAAGGAGGGCTACGTCGCGGTCGGCGACCCACCACCAACCGCTGCGGGCGAACCGACCTCAGTGGCGGAAGTGGCGCTCGCCCGTCATGACCATGGCGATGCCGTGCTCGTCGGCGGCGGCGATGACCTCGTCGTCGCGCAGGCTGCCGCCGGGCTGGACCACGGCGGTGACGCCGGCGGCGGCGGCGGCGTCGAGGCCGTCGCGGAACGGGAAGAAGGCGTCGCTGGCGCACACCCCGCCCTGGGCCCGGCCGGCGGCCTTCTCGGCGGCGATGCGGCCCGAGTCGAGGCGGTTCTGCTGGCCGGCGCCGATGCCGACGGCCACGCCGCCCTTCACGTAGACGATGGCGTTCGACTTCACGTAGGCGCAGATGCGCCAGGCCACCTCGAGGTCGTCGAGCTGCGCCTCGCTGGGCATCGCCCTGGTCGCCACCTTCCAGGCCGAGCGGGGGGCGTCGAAGCGGTCGGCGTCCTGCACCAGGAAGCCGCCGCCGATGCGGCGCAGCTCGAGCCGGTCGCGGGTGGGGGGCGGGGCCGAGAGGACCCGAAGGTTCTTCTTCTTGGTGGTGATGAGCTGCAGGGCCTCGTCGGTGAAGGACGGGGCGATGAGGACGTCGGCCTTCGGGTTGGCCACCAGCTCCTCGGCCAGCGCCAGCTCGACCGGGCGGTTGAGGGCCACGATCCCGCCGAAGGCCGACATGGGGTCGCACTCGAAAGCCGAGTGGTAGGCCTGCTCGATCGTGGCGGCGACGGCGGCACCGCACGGGTTGGCGTGCTTGATGATGGCCCCCGCCGGACGGTCGCCCAGGTCGTGCACCAGCTGCCACGCCGCCTCGGCGTCGAACAGGTTGAGGTAGCTGAGGGCGATGCCCCCGTGCTGGGTGACGCCGTCCCACCAGCTGGATCCGCCGATGTCGCGGTAGCGGGCGCCCTGCTGGTGAGGGTTCTCGCCGTAGCGCAGGGGCTGGCCGGCCCGCTCGAGCGCCAGATGGACCGTCGACGGCAGCACCTCGGGCTGAGGGTCGGTGTCGTCGAACCAGGTGACGATGGCTGCGTCGTAGGCAGCGGTGTGGGCGAAGGCGGTGCGGGCCAGGCGGCGGCGGGTGGCCTCGGCCAGCGTGCCGTGGCCCAGCCGCAGCTCGTCGAGCACCGGGCCGTAGTCGGCGGGGTCCACCACGACGCCGACGTGGGCCCAGTTCTTGGCTGCCGCCCGCACCATGGTTGGACCCCCCACGTCGATGAGCTCGATCGAGGGGTCGGAGCGGAAGGGGTAGAGGTTCACGGCCACGAGGTCGATGGGCTCGATGCCGAACCTCTCCAGGTCGGCGACGTGGGCCGGGTCGTCGCGGTCGGCCAGGAGCCCGCCGTGCAGCTTCGGGTGGAGCGTGACCACCCGGTGGCCGAGCATCTCCGGTGAGCCGGTGACCTCCTCGACCGTGCGGTGGGGGATGCCGTGCTCGGCCAGCACCCTGGCCGTGCCCCCGCTCGAGACGAGGTCCCAGCCGAGGTCGACCAGTCCCTGGGCGAAGGCCGGGAGGCCGGTCTTGTCGTAGGCGGAGAGGAGTGCCCTCATGGTCCCAGTAGCTCCTTGATGGTGGCGGGGTAGAGCCGGCGCTCCACCGCCTTGATGCGTTCGTGGAGGGTGGCCTCGTCGTCGCCCGGGAGGACCGGTACGGCCTCCTGGGCGAGGATCGGGCCGGCGTCGACCTCGGCGGTGGCGACGTGGACCGTGCAACCGGTGACCTTGACGCCCGCAGCCAGGGCGTCGCGCACGGCGTGCGCGCCCTTGAACGAGGGCAGCAGGGACGGGTGGGTGTTCAGCACCCGGCCGGGGAAGGCCTCGAGCACCGCCGGGCTCAGGATGGTCATGTAGCCGGCGAGCGCCACCACCTCGACGTCGGAGGCCTGCAGGGCCTTCACCACCCGGTCGGTGTAGGCGGGCCGGTCGAAGCTCGGCCCGAAGTCGGCCCGCTCGACCAGCTCCGTCGGGACGCCTGCCGCCGCCGCCACCTCGAGGCCCCTACAGGCCCGGTCGGCGATGACCAGGGCCACCGGGGCCCCATCGGCCAGGATCGCCTCGAGGAGCGTCCCGCTCCCCGACACCAGCACCGCCAGCCGCACAGCCCGAACCTACCGCTCGGCGGGCTTCTCCTCGCCGGGCGGAACGATTGGCCACCGGCCGAAGGCCGTCAGTTCGATGCAGTCCGCTGAGGGCCAGCGCCGGCCGCAGGCCTTACAGGGCCGGGTCCTCGCAGCCGTCGCCGCCGCCGCCTCCTCCTGCCGCCGCCGCTGAGGTGAAAGACGGGAGGAAGCCCAGGCCCGGGTCGGCGCTCCGCAGGTAGCGCAGGATCCCGCGCGCCACCGCGTCGCCCTCGGCCTTCTGGGCGTCCTTGCGCTCGAGCAGGGCCTCCTCGGCCCGGTTCGAGATGTACGCCCCCTCGACCAGCACCGCCGGGTTGCCCTTCGACCGGCGCAGCACGCCGTAGTAGTCGTCGCCGGTGGAACCGACCCTGGCCACGACCCCGGGGTGCTGGGCGGCCACCCACGCCACGCCCTTCTGCTGGGAGAGGAAGCCCTTCACCTCCTCGTACACGAGCCCCCCGAGCCGCTTGCTGTCAGCCGACTGGTTCTGGTGGTACACCTCGGTGCCCGGGCCGGCGGGTGAGGGTTCGGTGGCGCCGGCGTTGTGGTGGATCGAGACGAAGGCCTTCGGGTGGATGGCCTGGGCCACCAGGCCCCGTGTGGCCAGGGTCATCCGGTAGTCGGCGCGCCGGGTGAGGAGCACGCTGACACCCTCGGCCTGCAACGCCTTGGCTGCGTGGGCGGCGACGACGAGGTTGAGGTCTTTCTCCCGCAGGCCACGGGGGCCCACCGCACCCGGCTCCTCGCCGCCGTGACCCGGGTCGAGGACGACGTCGATGGTCGTGATGGGCGTGCCGGTCGCGGCGATCTCCCTGCCGCACGGCGTCACCACCCGGAAGGCCTCGCCGGCCGGCCCGAGCACTGGGAGCACCACGCCCGACTTCGAGACGATCAGGCGGGGGCCGCCCTCGGCCAGCGGGGGAGCCGGCTCGACGGGCTCGAGCTCCCCGCCCTCGATGACCGGCTCGGCCAGCGGCCCGAGGGTGGGGGCCGGGGCTCTCGTGCGACGCTCACCGTCCTGGCACGCGGCCAGGAGCAGGCCGGCCATGAGCAGCAGGACGAGCGCCGCCGGCCGACGGCGCAGGCGACCGGGGACGGCGGCCAGCGTGCGGCCCGAACGGCACGCGAAGACGGGGGGCATGTGGCGCAAGTCTGCCCGCGTCAGCGGCGCAACGAACGGCACGGGTCGCCTCAGGACAATCCGGCCACGATCTCGGCCATCAGCTCGCCGGCCTCGGTGGGGTTGCGGCCCACCCGGACCCCGGCGGCGGCGAGGGCGTCCATCTTGCTCTGGGCTGTGCCCTTGCCGCCCGAGACGATGGCGCCGGCGTGCCCCATCTTCTTGCCCGG
>JBKJUI010000087.1:0-3184 GCA_046590775.1 Acidimicrobiales bacterium | reverse complement strand
CGATTCACCAGGACCGATTTCGCCGCCGCGGTGGCGGACAACGTGGAGTGGTACCGGGCGAAGCGGTGGCTTCCCGCTACTTCTTGAGCAGCTCCACCAGGAACGGGTTCGTCATTCGCTCACGGCCGATGGTGGTGGTGTCGCCGTGGCCGGGAAGGACCTGGATGCCGTCGTCGAGGGGCAGGATCTTCGCCGCCATCGACGCCATCAGCTGCGCATGGCTGCCGCCGGGCAGGTCGGTGCGGCCGATGGAGCCGGCGAAGAGGTGGTCGCCGCTGAACAGCACGGGCGCCTCCCCCTCGACCTCGAGCATGAAGCAGGTCGATCCCTGGGTGTGGCCCGGCGTGTGGATGGCGGTGAACGTCATCCCGGCGCCGGAGACCCGCTGGCCGTCGTCGAGGCCGGAGAGGAGCTCGGGGGGGCGCAGGTCGAGCTCCTCGTAGTCGAGGATCTGGCCGAGGGTGCCGCTGGTGGCGATGGGGTCGAGCAGCATGTGCCGGTCGTGGTCGTGGATGTGGACCGGCACCTCGTGGCCCTGGGCCCGGCACATCTCGCCCACGCCACCGATGTGGTCGACGTGGCCGTGGGTGGCCAGGAGGGCGACCAGGCGCAGCCCGTGCTCGTCGAGGTGGGCGACGATGGCGCCGGGATCGGGCGGGGCGTCGACCAGCACGCACTCGCCGCCGTCCCCGGTGGCCGACACGATCCAGGCGTTGGTGCCGGCGATCCAGAGCCGCAGCCCGGCGATCACCACTGTGTTCTCCAACGGGCACCCGGGTGCTTCGCACACGTCAACTCCGTTGGCCACGGAGGGAGGCCGTTGGTGCCGGCGGGGGCCCCAGAACCGCCGGCGGTCGCGTGCCGGGTCACGGGCTTGGATCCCGGCGGTCGAGGGCGGCGGCCACCGCCCGGGGGCGGGGGTCGGTCTCGATCAGCTCGAGGGGCATCGGGAGGGCGATGCGCCAGTTGGGCCACTCGTTGAGGGTTCCGGGCATGTTCGGACGTTCCTGCACACCGAGCGCATCGTCGAGGCCGGCGGTCAGCAGCATGCAGGGGGCGCCGGACAGCGCCTCGTAGGTGGCGGTCACCACCTCGTCGACCGGGGCGTCGTCGGCCACGCCGGTGACGGTGCGCAGCCGGTCGCGCAGGGACCGGATGCCTTCCTCGTTGGGCTCCTGACCGATCCGCTTCTGGTCGGCCAGGTCGCTCCCGGTCCAGAGCCCGGCGACCGTGGGTAGGTCGTGGGTGGTGACGGCGGCCAGGGCCTGGACCGGGTACTGCGTCGGCGGCTTGTCCTCGAACCAGACCAGCCGGTAGGACAGCACGCCCCGGTCGGCCAGCTCGGTACGGACGTGGTCCTCCACCGTCCCCAGGTCCTCGCCCACGGCGTACGCCCCGGCCCGGTGACATTCGAGCGCCACGATGTCGAGCAGATCGTCGGAGCAGTAGCGGACGTAGGCGCCCTCGGCGGCCGAGACCCCGCCGGGAATCCACCACAGCCGGAACAACCCCATGACGTGGTCGAGGCGCAGCCCGCCGGCGTGGCCGAGGGTGGCCCGGATGGTCTGAATGAACGGCTGGTAGCCGGCCGTGCGCAGCCGCCACGGGTCGAAAGGGGGAAGACCCCAGCTCTGACCCTGGGTGCTGAACTCGTCGGGCGGCGCACCGACGGCCATGTCGAGGGCCAACTGGTCCTGCCACAGCCACCCGTCGGCCCCGGCCGGATCCACGCCGACGGCCAGGTCGTGCATCACGCCGATGTCGGCGGACGCAGCCTGGAGCTGGCGGTCGACCAGCCACTGCAGCCACTGGTGGAAGCGCCACCGCCCGTACCGGTCCTCGCGGACCGCAGCGACGTCGGCGCCGCCGGGGTGCCGGGCCGCGGCGGGCCAGCCCCGCCAGTCGGGGCCGTGCTCCTCGGCCAGGACGCAGAAGGCGGCGTAGTCGGCCAGGGCGTCGCCCTGTCCCTCCCGCCATGTGTCGAACGCCTCGTCGCCCCGGAACGCCTCCCACAGCTGGTCGAGGGCCTGCATCTTGAGACCGAAGACGGCGTCGCGGTCGATGTGACGCTCGCCGTTGAGCGCCCGGCCGGCGGCGGCGAGCTCGGAGAGATTCTCGAGTGACCCGGCGCCATCGACGTCCTCCACCCGCAGGTACAGCGGGTTGCGGAACCGGCGGCTGCTCGGGAAGTACGGGCTGGTGGACTGGGGCAGCGTGGGATGGGCGGCGTGGAGCGGGTTCACGAGAATCAGCCCGGCGCCGAGGTCCCGGGCCGACCACCGGCCGAGGCGGCGAAGGTCGCCGAGGTCGCCCATGCCCCAGCTCTCGGCGGAGCGGACGGCGTAGAGCTGCACCGCCCAACCCCACGCCGGCGTGTGCGGGGGGAGCGGGCAGGTGCCCGGCGACACCACCAGGTCGGTCCGGTTGCCGGTTTCGAGGTCGACGAGGGCGTGGTAGCCGAATGGCAGCTCGGCGGGCAGCGGCCCCTCGACGCGGACCACCTCGCCGTTCTCCAGGTGGAGGTCGACGGGCCGGTCGAAGGTGGCACGCCGGCTGGGGCTCACGAACCGTGTCGGACCGCCCGGCGGTGAGCCGTCACCGTCGGTGCCCATGGCTTCCAGTACCCGGGCCACGGTGTCGTCACTGACCTCGTGCCACTCGCCCTGGGCGTCCTCCCAGCGCTTCTGAATGCCCCAGTCGGCGGCGGCCACGTCAGTCCTGCCCCTCTGCGTCGGAAACCGTGGAGCACCGCATGCGGGCGGAGTCTACGGTCGACATCCCGAGGTGGTCGCGAAGGTGGGCGGTAGACTCCGACCCCTATGTCGAAGTGGTTGGTCGAACGCAAGCTGTCAGAGGCCGCCGAGCGGCTTCGTCAACTGCGTGCCGAGTTGAGCGTGGTTGAGGAGCAGCTCGCCTTTCTCACCGACGCCGCCGACGACGCCCGCCTGCGGGCCATGGTGTCGGAGACGCCCATGGCCGACCGCGAGCATCGCGAGGCCCAGAAGCACGCCGACGCCATGGGGCGCCACCGGGCCCAGCTCGGAACTCAGATCGCCGAGCTGCAGAAGTCCCAGGACGAGCTCCTCGAGCGCCTTTTCGCGGAGCAGGCGTGACTTCTTTGTCGGCTCAGCTACCGCTGCGATACTCCAGCCGACAAAGAGCGCGCTGATGGCGGTTCGCATCG
>JBKJUI010000018.1:0-21957 GCA_046590775.1 Acidimicrobiales bacterium | reverse complement strand
CGAAGGGACGACGACCGTCAAGGAAGTCGCCGAGCGCGGTGGTGCACCGCTCGGCGTCATGGAAGGCGTCGGGGATCCCCTGGGCGGTGATGGGATCCTTCGTGTAGCCGGCGTCGCCAACGAGCGCCCAGCCGGGCCCGTAGGGCTTTCGGAAGAAGTTGGGCGAGGCGCCGGCGATGAACCTGTCCTGGCGGGTGGCGCTGCGCACCCGCTCGGCGAAGTCGGGTGCGAGCTCGAGCGTCTTTAGGTTGCACGCTTCGACGTCGGCCTTGTACTCCGAGGCCTCGGCGTAGGGCCAGCCGACGACGAGCATGGTGAGGCCGTCGTTGGTGGGGGCAGCGGCCCATCCTCGGTCCTGGCGGATGCAGGTCTCGAAGCCGTCGACCGGCAGATCGCTCCAGTAGGTGTAGTAGCCCCAGACGAGCACCGGCTTCTCGTTGTACTGGTCAGGCTGGACCGCCTTGGCCACGCGGGAGCTGCGCCCATCGGCGCCCACGACCACCCGCGCCCGCTCGAGCACGGTCCTGCCTCCTTCGCCGTGCCCGCGGATGCCGACGACCTTTCCGTCGTCCACCACCACCTCCTCCACCGTGAACCCCTCGCGAACCTCGGCCCCGGCATCGGCGGCACCGTCGACCAGGATCTTGTCGAGCACGGTTCGCCGCGGCGCGCAAGCGCGATCGATGTCGTCGATCGGCGGCGGCGCCCCGGCGATGGTGAAGGGTCCGAAGTCGAAGGAGTACCTGTCGATCGGCGGGCATCCCGTCGCCACGACCTGGTCGAGCAGCCCCCAGCGCTCCAACGCGGCGACGGCCGGAGCGTGCACGACATGGGTCGAGACGGAGTCGCTCGGGAAGGTCGTCCGGTCCACGACAAGCACCCGATGGCCTTTCCGGGCCAGGAGCATCGCCGTGGGTGCTCCGGCACAGCGCGGCTGCACGAGCCAGGGCCGCCTCGAACTCGGTGACGTCCAGAGAGAAGGGCACCTCGCGGCGCCAGCGCAAGGTCTGCGGGGTGACGTCCATGTGACCGTCCAGCGATGGGCTGGCCCGCCGGAGGGTGTGGAGCAGGTGCCGGAGGTTCGTTCGAGCTCGCGCCTCCGCCGAGTCGGGCCAGAGCAGGAAGGCCAGCCTCTGGCGGGACAGCCCCTGGTCGTGGAGGAGGAGGAACGCCAGGAGCGAGAACGCGCGCGCCGACTCGAGGAGCGGAAGCCGCACGTCACCAACGCGGATGTCCGGTTGACCGAACAGGCGGACCCGCAGGACCGGCGCCGCCGCGGTCGAGCCCTCATCGTGCGGCGTTGCGGGAGCCCGCACCGGCAGCAGTCTCGCGCTCACCCGGGCGCGCTGAGCCGGGATCGTTCGGCTGGTCACCCCGCCGGTGTGTCGTCGGCTCGCGGTGGCGGCCATCGCCGAGAGAGGCTCGCCGTCTCGCCGTCTCGGCGGCCGGCGGGCGATGTCGGCCAGAAAGGCCCTCAGCGGGGGCGGTAGACGTCGGCTCGATGGTCGATCCGGACGACTCTCACTGCGGGTGGGTCGTCCTCCATCTCGTACACGACCCGGTAGGGCCCCCGGCGGGCTGCCCACAGGCCAGCGAGCTCTCGTTGCAGGGGATGGCCGACGCGGCGAGGTGCATCGGCAAGGGCTCCGAGCATGAACTCGACGATCGCAGCAGCCACGCCCTCAGGCAGCCGAGCGAGGGAGCGTTCAGCGGTCGCCGCGAGGACCAGCCGGTACTTCGGCGCCGTCACCTCTTCAGGTACTTGGCGCGCAGCTCGTCGGCGGTGATCAGTCGGTCGCTGGCGATGTCATCACGACCGGCCTTGATCTCCTTCAGCGCTCGCGGATCGGACAGCAGCTCGAGGGTGTCCTCGAGGGCTTCCAGATCGGCGGGACTCATGATCACGGCTGCCGGACGGCCGTTGCGGGTCAGGATCACGCGCTCGTGCTCCCGCTCGACCCGATCGACGATCTCGGAGAGGTGGGCCTTGATCTCCGCAAGGGGCAGCGTCTCTGACATGACCAGGATTCTAGTCATTGGAGAGGGTGCTGGTGACGAGTCCTCGAGACCATCGACCGTCTCGACCTGGTCGATAGCCGAGATGACAGCGGCGAGCATCGTCCACCAGCTGGGCGAAGGATACGGCCGAGGTGTCGCTGGAGCCGCCACGGTCCGCCTTGGCCACCAGCTCGGTGCGGATCCGCTCGGGGTCGCTTTGGTGCCGTGCACGGTCCTACTCAGGTTGCGCTGCTTGCCGGTCTGGCTGTCGAGGCCCAGCTACACGTGGAGGCGCCAGGAGTCGCCGCGTCGGCTGATGCCGCCCCGTACATCACCGAGGGTAATGGCACGTGCCCCACGCGCTGTGGGCAGCGAGGCGTCGGCGGCATGGAGGTGGCCGTGGACGTTGGCGGCAGCGAGGTGATGGCCTGGCTTGCCGCCGGGGAAAAACCAGAGCGGCTCGTCGGGTGGAAGCTCGCTGGCGGCCGCGCACGTCGCACCAGCGGGGTGCCCGGTACCACTCATCGTCGCTTCTCTAGAGAGCAGTCGCCGGATGGTCTGGTCACGCCGTCAGCGTCGAGCATCAGCCCAGATCGGCGAGGCGGGGCACTGTGGAGCTGGCGAAGTCGGCGACCCAGGCGGCAGGGTCGTCCGACTGAGCCGAGACCCAGACCTGGTCCACGCCAAGGGCGGCGCAGACGCCTGTTGGCGACCGGATCACGCGCTGCGCTCCTACAACCAAGGCGGCGGGGTGGGGTCGTGGTACAGTCCGTCCGAAATCTCCCCGGCCGGAGCGGTTTGGGTGGGGGACCTGGCGAGGGCGGAGGCGGGTTGTTCCAGTTGCTCAAGGCCATCTCTGCGCTGGACGCGATGCGGCGGCAGGTTCCGCTGCTGCTGGTCTCGCTCTTCATCGCTGACTCCTACTACCGGTTCCACAGCTTCGTGCGGGAGGCAGGCGCGTTCCTCGTCACCTGGTTCGTCCTCGACCTCTTGGTGCAGGCATTCCTGACCGTGGCCTTCCGGAAGCGGGAGGACCAGGTCGGGGAAGCCCGCCGGCGACGAATGTCCGAGCAGTAGGGCCTCGGGGTGGCGACGACGAGGCCCGGCAGGATCGGGAAGGGATCGGTCGACCTGCGGCGGCTGGCGATCGCCGACGCTGACCTCGAGCGAATCCTGGAGCCGAAGCTCCTCGAGGTGGTGCTCGACCGGCTCGGCACCGCCCTTGGCTGGGAGGTCGTCCCGCCGGGGAAGACGGTGAGGCCCCGGCTGGTGCCGCTCGGGGTCGTGCAGCGCCTCCTCCTCCCGGCGCTGATCGCCGCCGCTGGGGCCGGCCCCGACACCACCATCCTGGATACGCGGCCGCTGCTCTGGGAGAACGGCGCCGACCAGCTGCTCCTGCACCTGGCCAAGGCCTCGGTCACCACCGGGGAGGGTCTGGTCGACCTGCGGCTGGTCGTCGAATGCGACCAGACCGGGGGGGCCGAAGTCGTTCTGACCTACCTGACGGCGTCGCCCGAGCGGCCCCACGGCTTCGTCCTCGCAACCGAGGAGCGACCGAGGGGGCCGGGGGTCGTGGTGCAGGTGTGGAGCGAGGCGCTCGTCGCCTTTGGCTGGAGGGCCCTCGTGGAGATGGCGCGGATGGTGGCCGCGACCCGAGGGGTGAGCACCTCGGACCAGCCGTTGGTGGCGTCCACCGTCGTCGCCGTTCCCGATGGACTCATGGTCACGGCCATGGGGCCGCACCCGGTGGGTAGCCGGATCGGCGGGACCCGGTGAACCCGGCGGACGTCCTTTCCTCCGAGGTCGCCGACCTCGCCCTCGCCCTCGGCCTGCTGACCTCCACCAACGGTGAGGTGGCGTTCGACAGCGACTTCTTCTCCGACCCGGGGGCCAAGGTGGCGACCGCCCTGGCGGACGAACCCCGCCGGGATGCGCTGGTCCGATTCGTCGATGCCGTCAACGGCGACGGCGGGGCCCGGGAGGTTGGTGGCGTCACCTTCCTCAAGCTGTTCTCGGCGAGCGACCTTGGCCTGCCCGGGGCGCCCGACCTCACCCTCAACCTGTCGATCGACGACCGGGCGGCGTCCTACGTCGAGGTCGGCCTCGCCATCGAGCACGCCACCACTGCGCCGGTCAGCCGCACCCAGCTGGAGGTTCCGCTCTACCGCACCGGCAAGCGGGTCGGCGCCGGCCCGGTGGCCGCCGTGGCCGAGCGGTTCGCCCTGGCCGGGGGGTCGCCGATCCGCCTCCGCTCCACCCTCTCCACCGCCAGTGCCCCCGATCCGGGCGGCTTCAGCCTGGACGGGGTCGAGGTGGCGGTGGCGGTCCCGGTGGCGGGCGGCGCCGGGCCGTCGGTCGAGCTGTCCCTGGTCGGCCTGCGGCTTCCGGGTGCCACGGCCCCCACCACCCTGCGGATCGGGGGAGCAGACTCGAACCTGGAGCAGAGCCTCCTGTCGCTCGTGCTCGGGATCGTCCGGGCCGGCGCGTCGTCGCTCGGAGGCCCGGGGGCCACGGCCATGGCCGCCCTCGACCTGATCGGCCTGGGCCCGGACGCCACCCTGCCCCCCCTGGACGTCGACGCCCTCCTGGCGCAGGGAGGCGACGCCCTCCGGTCGTGGCTCGCCGCCACCATGGGCGATACGACGCGTCGGCGGGCCTGGCTCGACGCCCTACGCGAGGTGATCGGCGGGAACCGGGTCGACGACGTGCTGTCGGTGGCGCTCGGCGGCGGGCCGGCCAACCTCCGGATCTCGTTCGCGGCCCAGCCGGGCGCCGACGGGCACATGCGCGTCACCCCCCGCCTGGGGCTCGACCTGTCGATGCTCCTCGGCGCCGGGCCGAACGCCGTCCGCCTCAGCGCCGAGGCGGTGGTCGACGTGCTGACCGTGAACCTCGGCGACGGCAGCCTCGTCCCGGTGCCCGACGCCGAGCTGCGGGTCACCGTGGCCGGGAACGGGACACGGCTCCTGCCGTCGGGGCCGGTCCGGATCGGGTCGGCCCAGCTGGGGCTGCGGCTCCTTGGCGGAACCCCGCTACCGCTCGTCCGGGTGCTCGACGTGGCCGTGGGTGCCAGCGTGCATGAGGTCCTCGACCTGTCGAGTGCCGACGCCGTGGTGGCCCTCGTCGGAGAAACCGCCGGCGGACTCCTCGGCGGCCTGCTGGACACGCTGGTCGGCACGGGAGTGCACCTGAAGGCCCTGCTGGGGATCGACCCGCCCCCCGGGGTGCCAGAGCTGAACGCCGCCGCGCTCTTGGCCGACCCGCTCGCCGCCCTCCGGCTCTGGTGGGGAGCGCTGGTCACCGCCCACCCCCTCAGCGTCCCCGCCGTGCTGACCAGTCTGCGCGACCTTGTGTCCTCCGGGCCCTCCCTGACCAGCACGGTCGGGGGCACGGGCACGGCCGTCGACCCGTGGACGGTGCCGATCCTCGGCGACCCCCCGTTCTCGCTCGAGCTGTGGCGGGAGGGCACGACGCTGGTCGTGGCCCCGGCGCTGCGGCTGCGGGTCAGCGACCTCGCCGGCGGGTGCACCGTCGTCACCACCACCGCACGCGTCGAGCTGGCCGCGATCGACCTCGCCACGGGCCAGGTCAGCCTGCTCCGGGCGGCCGAGCTGTCCACCGGCTTCCGGGGCCGGGGGTCTAGCGAGGCCAGGTTGTCCCTCGGGCCGGTGGCGATCGTGGCCCAGCGGCTCGGCTTCTTGGCCCGATGGACGGTGGCGTCGGGCTTCACCTTCTCGCTGGATGCCCCCGGCCTGGCCGCCGACCTCGGGGACACCACCGTGCCGCTGGCCCTTCCGGTGGGGGGCGGCTGGGAGGGTGCCGTCCTCGGCCAGGTCGAGAACCTCGCTGCCGTACTCGGCGCCACGAACCCGGCGGGCTGGCTGCACGACGTCGTCGACCTGCTCGGGTGGCGCCTCGGGGCCGGCGCCACCCCGTCTCGCCTCGACCTGGCCCGCCTCGTGGCCGACCCCGGGGTCGAGCTGCAGCGCTGGGTGCTGTCCCTGCTCACCGACGAGGTCATGGTGGGCCGCCTGGCCACGGCGCTGGCCCGCCTCCTCACCGGCTCGTCACGGGGCCTCGCCGGCGTGCTCGAGGGGCGGGGCACGCCGACCGACCCGTGGGTGGTGCCGTTCGGGGCGAGCCCAGACGCGCCATCCCTGACGCTGGCCATCGGCCCGGCAGGGCCCCAGCTGGCCCCGTCGACCGCGAGCGATGTCCTCCAGTCGTGGCGGCCGGGCCTCCCCGGCCTATCCCCGGCCGGCCTCGCCCAGGCCGTGCTGGACGAGGGGATGGCCGGCGATGACACCGCCGCCCTGGCCCGAGGTCGCGAGGGCCTGGCCGGAGGGCTCGAGGCGCTGGTCGCCCGGGTGGCCCTGACCGACGTCCTCGTCGCCCCGCCGACCGGTGACCTGCCCGGCGTCAACGTGGTCACCACACCGGCAGCGACATGGCGTGACTGGGTCGACCTGGCCCCGGCCACCGCCCTCAAGCAGGCGGTGCCAGCGGGGGCGGCCGTGCTCCGGCTGGCCGTCGGCACCGGCACTGCCCACCCGTGGACATCGGCCCCGGCCGGCCGACTGATCGACCTCAGCGCCCCCGGCCTCTCGCCCGAGTCGTTCACCGTCGACTCCCCTGACGCCGGCGAGTGGTTCGTCGTGCTCGCCACCCGGGCCGGCGCCGCCCTCGGCTCCGGCGACCCCACCGGCTTGCTCGGGCAGGCGGCGCGCCTGCGCCGGGTGATCGCAGCGCTGGGCTCGGGCCGTCCCGTCGTGGTCCTGGCCGTCGGCGGCGCCGGCCACGCCGCTCGGGTGGCGGCCGACGCCGAGCCCTCCGTCTCCCACCTCGTCACGCTCGGCACCCCGTGGAGCCCGGTGTCGTTCGACACGGCCCGCAACGGGCCCTCGGGCGACGCCCTCCGCCTGCTCGAGGCCCTCCTGCCCGCCCTCGACGACGATCCCGAATCCGACGATCCCGACCTCGCCGTCGGCAGAGCCCTCGTCACGGGGCTGCGGGACATGGCCCAGCAGGCGGACATCGAGGCGCCGCGACCCGAGATCGGCGTTCGCGCCGGGCTGACCGTTCGGGCCTGGTTCGGGTCGCTCGAGCGGGCCACCGTCGAGCGGGCCATCACGGCGATCGTGGCCGCCGGGCTGGCGGCTCGTGCCCGCGCCCGGGCGGCGGCCGCGGCCGAGCCGGGTGGCGACGCCCGGTTGGCGCTGCGCCTTCCCGTGCCGAGGGTGCTCCCGGGCAGCGGCGGCGGCATCGTCGTCGAGGGCCACGTCGCCCTCGGCCTCACCGGGGCCGCGTTCGCCCCCGCCGAACTGCGCGCCGCACCGTCGGTCGAGGTGCGGGTCGTCATCTCCTCCACCGACGCCTGGCTGCTCGGCGGGCCCGGCACGGTCCCGAGCGCCGGGGCCCAGCCCGTCGAGGTCCGCTTCGTCGAGGCCCGGGTGACGATGGGCCTCGGGGGTGCGCCGAGCACGGCCGAGCTGATCCTCCACGAGGCGGCGGCCCTGGGGGCCCGGCGTGACCGCATCGTGGTGCGGCCCGACGTCGTGGTGGGCGGGACGATCGAGGACCTCCCGTTCCTGCCCGAGGTTCGGACGATCATGGCCGGCGTCGCCAACCGGCTGCGCCTCGCCCCACCGGGGACGACGGCCGTTCACCTGTCGGGGCTGCTGGAGGCCATCGGGCTCACGACGCCGACCGGGCTCGTGCCCGATGCCCTCACCCACCTGCTCCACGACCCGGTTGGCTTCCTGGCCCCGATCCTGGCCACGGCGGAGGTGCGTGAGGCCCTGGTCGTCGCCCTGTCGGCCATCCTGCCGGGCGCCACCCGGGCCGGGCAGACGGTGACGATCGCCGCCGGCCCCACCACTTTTTCGTTCGACCTCGCCACCCGCCGGGCCAGCGCCACCGCATCTGCCGCCGGGGCACTGCCGTGGGCGCTGCAGCTGTCCGACCTGGGCGGGCCGGCGCCCACCGGGTCGCTCACGATCGGCTCGGCGTCGTTCAACACCGCCGCGGTCCGCATCGGCTTCTCCCCGACGACGGTGGCGCTGACCAGCACGACCGCAGCCGGCGACCCCGCCAGCGTGAGCCTGTGGCCGAGCACCGACCTCGACGGCCTCACCGGCTTCGCCGCCGCCGCCCTGCCCGCCGAGGCGGTGCGCCTGCTGCTCGAAGCCGTGCGCGGCCTCGACCCCACGGTGGGCGGGGTGGTGGAGGCGCTGGCCGAGGCCCTCAGCCTGCTGGGGCCGCCTGACGCCGACGGCCGGCGCGCCATCGCCCCACCGCTCGCCCTCGTCCGCGACCCGGGGGGCTGGTTCCGCTCCTCCGCCCTGGGTGGGGCCCCGGGGGTGCAGCTTGACGCCTTGGTCGACGTGCTCGAGGCGTTGAAGCCCTTCGTCGGGCTCGCCGACACGCCCAGGGGGTCGTGGCCGGTCACGCCCGGGCTGTCGCTCGCCCTCAGTCCCGGCGCTGGCGGCCCCCGGGTGGCGCTGGTCGTCGACCCCACCGCCTGGCTCGGCGGGCCGGGCCGGGCCCCCTTCGCCGCCGGCTTCGAGGCCGGCTTCACCATCCCGAACGACGGGGCGCCGCTCCCCAGCCTCGCGATCTTTGCCGGCGTTCCCGAGGCGGTCCCGACGCCGCTGCACCGCCGCGCCGTCCACCTCTCCCTCGACGCTGCCGGCCCCGCCGTCCTCCTCCGCCCGGAAGTCGGGGAGGACATCCCCATCTACCCCAACCCGGCCGGGCTGGGCGCGCTCCTGACCGCCGGGGTGGAGCTGCTGCTCCCGAAGGCGCTGGACGCGCTGGCCCGCCTCTCGGGTGACGCCGATCGGCTGACCGTCGGGCGGCTCGTCAGCGCCCTCGGCCGCGGCCTCGACGTGGTGCAGGACCCGGCCGACGTCATCAACCCCGCGACGTTCGACGGCGACAAGCTCTCGGCGCTGGCGTCGAACCCCGAAGCCGCCCTGGCGGCGCGGGCCGGCGCCCTCGTCACCCAGGTCGCCGCAACCCTGGATCCCCTGCTCTCGCAGCTTCCCGGCTCGCCCCGGGCCCTGCTGCAGCCGGACGGCAGCCTGGAGGTGAGCGTCCGCGACGTGCAGCTGACGGTGCAGCCGAGCCCTCTGAGCGTGTTGGTGTCCGCCGCCGCCGGGCTGCCGGTGGTGGGGCGGGTGGCCGTGTCCCTCGGGGCGGACGCCACCGGGCTCACCTCGTGGTCGCTCGGCGTCGGCCCGGCCGCCTTCGACCTCGACGGCGCCGTCCTGCGACCGGTGCTGCGAGGCAGCTGGGGCAGCGCCGGGGCCGAGGTCCAGCTCGGCCTCGCTCTCGACGTCCTGGCCTCCACCTCGGACGGCCACCGCGAGCTCCTCGGGCGGTGGCGGGAGGCTGAGGGCTTCGTCTTCGTGGCGCGTACCCGGGCGGCGGGGGCGAACGACGACGACACCGACGAGGTCCGGGTGGCGCTCTTCACCGCCGACGCCGTGCTCGAGATCCTCGGCAACTGGGTGATCGGGCTCGGGGACGTGTCGCTGCTGCTGAACAGGCCCGTCGGCGCCACGCCGCTGCGCGAGCTCCTCCAGGGCTCGGTGCTCGCTGCGCCCGACAGGATCCGGCCAGGGCTGGTGAGCAGCCTCCCGGGCAGCCTCTTCGTGCTGGCCCGCAACCTGGCCGGCGCCCTGCCCGGCGTGCCGCTCGGGCCGGTCACCCTGTCCGTGCAGCGCACCGGTGACCTCGTCGGGCTCCGCCTCGCCTTCACCGACACCGCCAAGGGCCTCGAGCTGAACCCCGGCAGCGACGTGGTGCTGTCCATGGTGGCCGACGCCACCTGGATCGAGCCCCCCTCGGGCACGTCCCCGGCCCCGGGCGTGGTGGTCGACATCCTGTCGATCACCGCCGCCGCCGTGCCGGTGGTGACCGTCAGCCCCGGGGTCAGCGTGAACGGCGTCGGGCTGCGCATCGCCAAGGCCTCCGGGCCGCTCCTCGACGCCGGCCTGCGGCTCGACTCGGCGGCCGTGCACCTGTTCGGCAGCGTCGCCGCTTCGGGCAGTGGCGGTGCCGCGGTGTCCGGCGGCGTGCAGGTCGAGCTGGCGGGCCTCGCCGTGCCGCTGGGTGCGGGCGGGGGGACCAACCCGGTGGCCCAGGGAGTGGTGCGCGACGCCGGCAGCAGTGGATCGCCGCCAACACCCAAGTTCAGCCCCGCCCTGGCCGTGCAGTCCCACCACGGGGGCAACGGGCCGTCGGTGTCACTGCGGGCCGGGTCGGGGGACGGGCCGTGGTACCTGCCGATCCAGCGCGCCTTTGGGCCGGTGTACCTCGAGCAGATCGGGCTCGGCACCGGATACTCGGGCAACCCGCCAGCCACGCCCCGCCGCCTCGAATGGATCGCCCTCTCGCTCGACGGCAGCGTGTCGCTGTTCGGCATCACCGCCAGCGTCGACAAGCTGCGGCTGACCTACCACGTGAACCGGCCGTTCTTCTCGGCCTCGTCCTGGGAGGTGGACCTCGACGGGTTCGCCATCGCCAGCAGCATCGGCGGCCTCACCCTCGCCGGGGCGCTGCGGCGCACGCCCCTCAGCCCGCCGCTGCAGGGCGTCGAGTACCTCGGCATGCTGAAGATCGGCTTCAGCGGCTACGGCATCGACCTGTTCGGCGGGTACGCCCACCCCACGGGGCCGACCGGCAGCTTCGCCTCCTTCTTCGCCTTCGGCGCCCTTCACGCCCCGCTCGGCGGGCCGCCGGCGTTCTTCATCACCGGCATCGGGCTCGGGCTCGGCATCAACCGCGAGCTCACCGCCCCGACGATCGACACGCTCACCACCAACCCGTTCCTGGTGGCCATGAAGGCACTGGGCCCGGCGCCCGACCCCATGGCCCAGCTCGAGCAGATGCGCACCCAGATCCGCCCCGCCCAGGGCCAGTTCTGGGTGGCGGCCGGCATCAGCTTCACCAGCTTCGTGCTGATCACGGGCGAGGTGGTCGTCACCGTCGAGCTGGGCGACGGCCTCGACATCACCGTGCTCGGCCTGGCCCGCGCCGAGCTGCCGGCCCCGTCGCTGACCCTGGTGTCGATCGAGCTCGCCCTCCTCGCCCGGTTCTCCACCAAGGAGGGGTCGCTGCTGGTCGCCGCCCAGCTCACGGAGAACTCGTGGCTGCTGATGCGCGATGTCCGGCTCACCGGTGGCTTCGCCTTCGCCACCTGGTGGAAGGGGCCGAACGCGGGCCAGTTCGTGGTCACGATGGGGGGCTACCACCCCAAGTTCTCCCACGCCGGCTACCCGACGGTGCCCCGCCTCGGCCTGCGCTGGCAGCCGTCGTCGAACATCAGCGTGATCGGTGAGAGCTACTTCGCGCTGTGCTCCGAGGCGCTGATGGCCGGCACCTCGATGGAGGTGGCCGCCTCCTTCGGCCCGGCCCACGCCCGCCTCTCCTACGGCGGCGACGGCATCGTGTTCTTCGACCCGTTCTGGTTCGAGATCTCCGCCCACGCGGAGATCGCCGCCGGCATCCGGATCTGGCTGCTCTTCGGCACGGTCGACATCGAGGTCTCGCTCGGGGCCACGGTCAAGGTGAGCGGCCCGCCGATCTTCGTCGAGGGCCACTTCGAGATCTGCGGCTTCGAGGTGCCGTTCGAGTTCGGCGACCGTGGCAACCCGGCCGATCGAGCGCTCTCGGCCGGTCAGTTCCGCGACAAGTACCTGCGGGCATCGTCCGACGCCCAGGTGATCCAGGCGGCCGTCGTCAAGGGTGCCGTCCCCGCCGGGAGGCGGGCCGACGCCCAGCAGCAGAAGGTGCCCGACGGCAGCCCCACCAACCCCTTCCTCGTCATCCCCGAGTTCGGGCTGGTGTTCATCACCACGGCACCGGCGATCGACATGTCGCTTCGGCACACGGGCGACGCCAGCCGCACGCTGCGCGTCAACGCCCCGGATGTGGGGGTGGCCCCGATGTTCAGCCACACCCTGTCCTCCGACTTCCACGTCGAGGTGGCCAAGCTCGACGCCCCCACCGCCTTCTCCATCAGCAAGGTGACGATCGAGGCCCGGCCCGGGTCCGGGTTCCCGAAGGGCGTGTGGGGGGAGGCGCCGAACCGGCAGTCGCCAGCCGTGCCCGCCGGCGAGGTCGTCACCGCCAGCGACGGCTTCGCCATGAGCACGAGCCTGGGCGAGCTCACGGGCGCGCCGGCCATCGACTACCACCAGGTCGAGCTCCCCTTCGGCGGGCGCAAGCCGCTGCCCTTCGTCACCGGCCGGGCCGCCACCGATGCCCGGGTGGCCGCCGTCGCCCAGCTCAAGGCCGCCGCAGATGCTGTGCGGCCGGCCGACAGCGACTTGGACCAGCGCTTCAACTACGCAGCGCGCGTCCTCGACGCCGGCGGCTACGGCAGGGTTGGCGTGGCCGCGCTGCGCGGCGAGCGGGCGAGCGCTCCCGCATTCGGGTCGCTGGCCGACGACATGGTGAAGGCCCCCGCCGTCCTGTCGCCGAAGGTGAAGCGTCTCGTCGTCGACCACCACCCACCGGTCCGGCCGTTCGTGGCGCCGATAGTGAAGTCGGTGGTGCAGGCGCCGCTGCTCCAGGCCACGGCGGCGGCGCCCCACACGACCGTTGCCAAGCCCGGTGCCGCCTTCCGCCTCGCCGTCCCGTCCCTCGACCGCGTCCGCGCCGACGTCACCCGCCTCGCCCCGGCGTCGCTCCTCGTGCGCCCGGGGATCAACGACGTGGGCAAGAGGATCCTGGCCCGGGGCTCGGTTCCGGTCACCCGGCTCACCACAGCCCCGCTGGCGACGGTGGCCAACGCCCGTCCGGACCCGGCCGGCGAAGAGCGGCTGCTGGCGATGTCGGGTGCCCTCGCCAAGGGGACCACCCTGCGGGAGGGCGAGCTGGCGGTGATCACCGTCGGAAGCCGCCCGGTGGGCGAGCGGGGGGACCGGGTGGTGGTGACCGGCGGCGCCGCCAGGGTCATCGCTCTCGCTGCGGGTGGCAACGTGCTGTTCGACAACATCGGCACCTCGGCGCCCACCGGCTTCAGCCGGATCGGCAGCGGCACCTTCGAGCTGCCCGCCAAGACCGAGCGCGTGGTGGTCGCCGTCACCGGGGAGGCCGCCAACGTCGGAGGCACCCTCGACGGCTGGTACGCCGGGCAGAGCCTCCCCCTGATCGGGTGGGACATGGCCGTCGGTGCCGGCGTCGTGGTCACCTTCGCCTCGGCCAAGCTGACCGACAACCGTGACCGCGGCGACGGAGGGTGGGGCAACACCCGTGAGCTGGCGCGTGCCGCGCAGGTCGCCACCCGGTTCGATGCACCGGTGCGGGCGGTGGCTGTCGCCGTCGAGGACGCGCCGGGGACAGGCCGCGCCAGTGCGGCGTCGGACCTCGAGATGCGGCTGGAGGGCGCCAGGCGGGCGGTTGGCGACGACGGCCAGCCCACGCCGCCGCAGGTCCTGGTGCAGGGGGTCCGGACGATCCTGCTGTTCGAGATCGAGCCCGAGCCGAGGGAGGACGTCCTCGATCCGCACGTGATGGTCATCGTCGAGGGGAGGCGCGACGGCCACCTCGCCGGTGTGGTGGGCACCACCGGTCTCGTCGCCGAGCTGGCGGGCTCCGTCACCGCCGGGTTCGACGCCGCCGTGCGCGCCCCGCTGCCGGGGGGCACCGGCACCCGGAGCGTCCAGTGGCGGGCTGCGCCCCGGCCGAGGGACCGCACGCAGAGCAAGCCACGCCAGCCGAAGCCGACGACGAAGCCGAAGGGCTTCACCACGCCCGAGGGAAGGACCAGCTGACATGCCGAGCCCCGGCTTCTTCGAGCTCTACCCGTCCATCCGCCCGGCGCTGCCGGCCGGCGCGTACCTCCTCGCCGCCGACCACGACCTCGTGGCCACGCCGCCGCAGAACGCCAACGGCCAGATGGCCGTCGACGGGTCCGACTTCACGGTGAAGATCATCTCGCCCCGCTACACGATGCCGCCCGACCAGATCCTGTCGACGTTCCCGCCCGCGGGTGCCGTCGGCGACTGGCGGGAACGGCTGCCGCAGATCGTGTTCAAGCGGCGGACGCTGCCGTGGGAGCGCAACCCGAACCCGGCCGCGCCCTTCGGAGACAACACGCCGCCGTGGCTCGCCCTCGTGGTGCTCGCCGAGGCCGAGGGGGCACTGAGCCCTGAGGTCGACGTGAGCCAGTGCGTCACTCCGGGCCGCCAGCTGGCGGGCGACGCCGACACGGCGCGTGGCCGCTACCTCGAAGTGCGGAACAGCATCGTGCAGCGGATCTTCCCGACGATCGAGGACCTCGGCCTGCTGACCCACGTCCGCAAGGTCGACCTGTCGGACACCGAGCTCGCCCTCGGCGACGACGACGGCTACCTGGCGGTGGTCGTCGGCAACCGGCTGCCCCAACCCGGTCCGCCTGCCGCCCCCGGAGGCCCTGCGACGTCGCTGAGGTACACCGCGTACGTGGTCAACCTGGAGGGCCAGCTCGACCTCCTGCCCACCGAGGAGGTGTCCGGGCCCGTCCTCGACTTCAAGGTCAGCATGCCGGAGCTGCAGGCGCTCGAGCTGCTGGCCAGGCCTCCGGACGCACCGCTCGACGTGATGGTGATGCAGGGCCCCCCGGCCCTGCTCCAGGCGGGCGGCCGTGGCGACGCCGACGGGCCCAAGGGCACAAACGCAACGCCGGCCCGCGCCGCGGCTTCGGTCACCAGCTTTGGCGCGGCCGCCGGCGTCGAGGCGGCGTCGGCCGGCTTCAGCCTGGGGCCCGCCGTGGGCGCCGTCGTGAGCGACGACGCCGCCCGCAGCGCCCGCAGGTGGGCCACGGGGGAGTCGCTCGCCGATCTGGCCGGTGCCTCAGGCTTCCTCGAGGTCGTCTACCAGGAGCCGACCCACCGTTTTCCGGTCCTCCTGTCATGGGACTTCGTCTGCACCGGCGAGGGTGGCTTCGAGCGGTTGATGAACGAGCTGGGGAGCGGGATGCTCGGCACCGGCGCCGAGGATGCCGACCCGGCGCTCCAGCCGGAGGTCGCCGTCACCGGGCACATCTCGCTGTCGCACCGCTCTCGACGGGGCGAGCCGACCCAGTCCTGGTACCGCGGGCCGCTCGTGCCCCAGCCAACCGCCCGCACCCTGCCGAAGGCCGATGGCACCCTCCCCCTGGCCCACACCGGGGATCAGCTCCGCCGGGTGGTCCCGGACGGCCACGAGGACGTGGGACTGGCGGCCGCCTTCGAGATCGGACGGCTGCTGGCGCTGTCCAAGCCCGGCTTCGTGGCTGCGGTGGCGGCATGGCGGGAGGAGCTGTTCGGGGCGGCCCGGGCGCAGGCCATCGGTGGCGAGCTGGTCGAGGACGTCCTCCCCGGGTTCGGCCAGGCGCTGGTCGAAGGGAAGCGCCGCCTCGAGGACCTGCTGGCCACCGACCTGCTCCTGCCCTACGCGGCACAGGTTCCTGACGCCGTCGGGCCGCAGGTCAGGGAGTTTGCCACCGCCCGGGTGCCCGACGACATCGACGAGCTGTCGGCCTTCGATGCGATGGAGGGTCTTGGCCTGAGCCTCGACGAGGTGGCGCGGGTGACCGACCAGCTCGGCATCGGTGGGCTGGGCACCATCGCCGTGGAGGTGGCCGAGTTCCCCACCGGGCCGCTGAGCGAGGCGCCCGCCGAGGTCGGCCTGCTGCGCAGCACCCTCGACGCCCACCTGGACGACCTGGTGACCGACGCCCTGGAGCTCGAGGTCATCGTCGACACCGAGCGGACCGGCCGGCGACCGGACGACCTCGACCGCCTCCTCGGTGGCAGCCGCCCAACCGGGTCCTCCAGCGACGAGGAGGCGTGACCGTGCAGCTCACCGGACGGATGTCGATGAAGGCGAGCATCGACGCCGTAGCAATGGTGAAGTTCGTGGCCGAGAGCCGGCCGAAGGTCGGCGGTTCCGAGGACAAGATCGACCCAAACGGGGTGGTGCCCGCCGACGTCGTGCGGTTCCTGGCCCGGCTCCGGCTGCTCGAGGGGGTGCCGTTCAGCTACCTCGTGCCGGACGCGGCCATGCTGCCGCTCGAGACGATCCGGTTCTTCTACGTCGACCGCAACTGGCTGGACGCTCTGGTGCAGGGCGCCCTGAGCCCGGGGACGGTGAACTCGGCCGACCGGGCCAAGCTCGCCGAGCTGCACCCCCTCGTGCGCCGCGAGGTGGACGTGGCCGAGCGCCTGGTGCGCATGAAAGATGCCGATGCCCCCGCCGTCGACGCCGCCGGCCGGCCGCTCGGCGTAGCCGGCCCGATCACCGGCTTCTTGATGCGATCGAGGATCGTGTCGGGCTGGCCGGGCCTGCACGTGCGGGCGTACTCGACCGACACCCGCCCCGACGACGAGACGATCCCCGACATGGACACCAGCCCCGACCGGGTGCGCCTGCTACGCATGGAGCGGCTGGCGCCGGCCGTGCTGCTGGTGCTGTTCGACGGGGTGCCGGCCGTCGTCCACGTGGAGGAGCCCCGGTCGGGCATCCAGTTCGGGGTGCGGGTGAAGGCCGGAGCCGGCGGCACGGCCAGCGCCGTCGTGGCGCTGCGCAACGTGAAGTCCCCGAACGCCGGGCCGCTGAAGACACCAGGCGGCCAGGACCGCACCGTGTCGGTGCCCTTCCGCAGGAACGCGCCCGGCGTCATCAACCTGAACGAGCTGGCGGCCAGCCTCCGCCTCGCCTCAGGCACGAACATGAAATCCCCCGTCGATTCCGCTGAGCTGGCCATCGAGCTGCTGCGCTTCCCGATCCGCCAAGTGTTCGGTGACACGACGATGGGCTCGGAGAGGGACGCCTTCGTGCCGACGCTGAAGGTGCAGGCGATGGTGGAGCGGTACGCGTTGGCGCAGAAGGTCCTCGGGACCTGAGGACCTGGAGGAGCGATCGCATGGCGAAGGCCACCAACGACAACCTGGCCCGGGCCGTCACGGGCACGCGCTTCATCGCGCTCTCCCAGCTCGGCATCGCCGTGGGGGACGTCCGCCACTGGGATCGCGACCTCGTGCGCGAGCCCCGCCTCCTGGTGCCCATCGACGTGCAGGTCCTCGTCGTGCGCGAGGGGGACGAGCCGATGGTGCGCCTCCCCTTCCGCACGGCCGACGACAAGATGCTGCCGGTCGACGACCCGGGGGAGGCCCGCCCACCGGGCGCCCACCTCCTGTGGACGGTGCCCAGCACCTTCGGGCGGGGCAAGGTGGTCGACGACCCTGCTGCGCCCGGCGACCCCGGTCGCCGCCGGCTCGACCTCCCCGTGCTGCCCGACCGCTGGGTGGTGCTGCGCCTCGCCGTTCCGGTCAACGCTCGGGACGCCCACGTGCGCGGATGGGTGCTGGAGGCCGACACCGCCACGGTCACCCCGCTCGCCGACTGGCCGACGACGCGCACCAACACCGCAACGGTCGGCCCGCCGCTGCAGCCGGAGCAGATCAACCTCCACGTCGGCGGGCCGTCGTGGGCCAGCTGCTACGACGCCGCCCAGGGCCGGTTCTCGCTGCACGACCCGCTGGAAGACCTGGCCTCGGCCGCCCCGGAGGGCGTCGAGGGCGACGCCCTGAGCTACGTCGTGGCTGGCTGGTGGAGCGACGAGCGCCACGACCCCCTCAATGGCGTGGGCTCGCTGATCGGCTACCACGCCCGGCTGGCCCAGCTGGGCTGGGACGACCCCGACCACCCCAGGGCCGCCGGCAAGGTCGACGCCAAGCAGTACAGCGCCAAGCGGGCGGCGTCCGCCTTCGGGATGAAGAAGGCGGCCCGCTACGAGCGCTCGAGCGCCGGGACCTTCGCCTACCGCGGCTCGACGAGCGCCTTTGTGGGCGACGCGGTCCTGGTGGCCGACATCGCCGACTCGCCGACCCGCACCACCATGCTCACCGGGAGGATCCACGGCGTCCCCCTGTCCTCCGACGGGCGCCCCGACGACCGGCCGGCGCCCAGCCAGGTGCGCCTGGCCTACGGCCCCACCACCCCATCGGTGGCCGCCGTCCTGGCCAGCGGCGCCGTGAGCGGCGGTGGGGGCGGCGCCAGCGCCCAGCGGAACGCCGAGCGGCTCCTCACCGCCTTCAGCTCCGGTCTGCTCGGGCGCATCGAGCAGCCCGACAGCTGGCCGGACATCGAGCAGTACGAGCACGCCCAGGGCTTCTCCTCCCTGCCCGGCGGCACCGAGACCGTCGACCGGTTCGTCGACAAGCCACGGGCCGGCACCGACCCCGGCTCGGGCGCCCGCCGCGGCCGGCGGACCTCGTACCAGGTCCAGCCCCTGGTGGTGGCCGAGAACATCCTGTGGTCGTCCAAGAAGGCGACGCTCGTGACGGGCGCATCCTTCAGGACCAAGGCCGCCGGCGGGCCTCCCGTGTCGGCGACCGCGCCGCTGGTCACCGAGTCGGTGGCCGCCGCGCAGCGGGTGACGGTGGCGCCGACGATCAGGGAGGTGGCCCGCCCGGCCGGTCCCTTCGTGGTGCCGACGTCACCGGTGCTCGCCGTCGTGGGCGCCGGCCGGCGCCTCCTGGCTGCGGAGCGGGACGAGTCCGACGGCCTGCTGCGCGTGCGGACGAGCGACCAGCCGGTGCGGGGGCTGGCGGGGATGCTGACGGCCGACGAGCTGCTGCGCACCCTCGGCTCGGGGGCGGTTCCCGACGAGGTGCTGACCGTCGCTCGCGAGGCCCTGGCCGAGGACCCGTTCGTCACGCGGTGGCGTACCCGCCGCATCGTCGGCAAGGGGATGGAGGAGGACGTGGCGGGGCGCGTGCGGGCCGAGGCGGCCGTCAACTACGCCTACTACGCCGGCGCCGATGACCGCCTCTCCGGCTATGTCGGGGTCAACGTCGCGTCCGCCTCGATGCGCCAGGCGGCGGTGGAGGGGCTGCTCAAGCACTCGTTCGTCGAGGGCGTCTTTGCCCACCCCGAGGGGGTGACGATGTGGGGCCAGCCGTGGAGGCCGCTCTTCTGCGAGTGGTCTGTCGAGCTGGACCTGGCGGACGCGCCCGATCTGGCCGGCTGGGCCCTGGAGGAGATCGACCTCGAGCGCAGCGAGCCGTTCGGCTCCGGCGGGGTGGTGACCCTGAGCGGCCGCAGCCCGCTGGTCACTGGCACAGCCACCTCGCTGGCGGCAGCGGTCGAGCGGTGGATGAAGGACGAGCAGCTCCGCAACGACCGAGGCGTCGGACTGGCGTCCGACGCCGTGGAAGCGGCGATGGCGGGCCTGCGCACCCACCTGAGCGGCATCGATGTCCTCTCGTTGACCCTCGACGGCATCCGCGAGACCCTGCTCGGCCTCCATTACGAGCGGGGCGTCGTGCGCCATACGGCCGACGCCGGGCCGGACGGCGTGGCTCGCGGGCTGGCGGTCGACCTTCCGCGCCTCGTCGCCGCCGGCCGAGTGCGGCTGACGAGCGGTCGCGTGGTCGACGCCTACGGCCGGGTGCTCGAGCTGCCGGTCGAGACAGCCGTCGTCGCCGCCCGCAGCTCCGACACCCAGCCCGGGCCGGTGCTGCACCTGCGCCCCCGCATCAACGCCGCCGCCCGCGTGCGGTTGCGCCTCGTGGACCCGCTGGCCCTGAGCGGGACGGCGGCCACCGCCCGGGTCGACCAGGCCGAGGCCGCCGCCCAGGTGAATCCGGTGGCCGGCTTCCTCCTGCCCGACCACATCGACGAGGCCCTCGAGATGTTCGCCGTCGACGGCACGCCGCTCGGGCAGGTGAGCCACGACCCCTTCAGCGACGCGGTGGCGTGGGAGGGCGCGCCCGGCCGCACGGACATCGGCCCCGCCGCCGGGCCCCTCGACGACCTGGTCCCCGGCCACCGGCGACTCGGGTGGATCGCCGCCGCCCTCACCGCCGTCGACGCCTCGGAGCGGCAGGGTCGGCCCGGGCGCCCGGAGACCGAGTCGGCGCTGTCGGCGCTGCTGCGGGCGATCGACACCACGCTGTGGACCGTCGACCCCTTCGGGTCCCTCGGGCGTGAGCACATCGCCGGGCTGGTGGGCCGGCCGATCGCCGTCGTCACCGCCCACCTCACCCTCGACGTCAGCCCCGACCTCGACGAGCTCGTCTACGGGGATGGCACCAGCCGGGAGGCCCGGGAGCGGGCGTTTGCCGAGCTGGCGTCGGTCCCGTTCTCGATCCGGCTCGGCTCCGCCGCCCGCTCCGACGACGGCCTGCTCGGGTACTTCGTCGACGACGACTACCAGCGCTTCTTCGCCATCGACCGGGTGATCATGGACGAGGCCCGCGAGACGGGCCGCTGCCGGGGCGACCTCGGTGTCGGCGGCACCGCCGGCGTCAACCCGATCGTCCACCCCTATGTGCTGCCGGGCGGCGACCTCACCATCCGCGCCGGTCAGACGGTGCGGCTGACCCTGCTGATGCACCCGGGCGGGAAGGTCCACGTCACCTCGGGCATCACGCCCCGTACGTCCGTCGCCCTGGCCCGGGACTGGGTGCAGCCCGGCCTCAGCGTCATGGCGCCGTCGGTGCGGGTCGGCCCGCTCCTGATCGACGCCGACCAGGTGCGGCTGCCAAAGGTGGCGTCGTTCCCGGCCGCCCAGCTCTTCACCCGTCGAGACTCCCCGGGCAGCTGGAGGGACGATCCGATCCTGGCCGCCACGCAGGCGGCGTACCTGCCCGACGAGGCGTCGGCGATCGAGGAGGGCTGGATCCGGATCGCCCCCGAGGAGCCGGCGGCCACCCCCCCGGCCGCTGGGGGTTGACTCGATGGCCCGCTACGACTGGCCCGCCAGCTCCCTGCCCCACGACGACCCCATGGTCCGGGGCGCGTTCAACGCCAGGTACCGGCCTGCGCCCGACGTCCGCCCCGCCGCCGGCCAGATCCTCCCCGAGCCGGCGGCAGCAGCCGCTCCCGGAGGGGATCGCGCCATCGCCAGGGTGGCGCCCGCCGGCGGTCAGGACCTCTGGCTGCCCGTGGGCCCGTCCACCGTGATCAGCGGGCAGGCGACCGGCCGGCCACGGGTGGTGGGCCGCATCCGGGACCTGGCCGTCGACCCCGTCGACGGCGACCGGGTGTACGCGGCGTCGGCCTCGGGTGGGGTCTGGTTCTCCGGCGATCGGGGCATCTCGTGGCGCCCGCTCGACGAGTTCGCCGTCTCGCCCAACCGCGACACGCTCTTCCCCATCGGCAACACCCTGGCCACCGGTGCCATCCACGTGAGGTTCGGCGCCGCCCCCGACGGATCGGCCGACGAGGTCGTTGTGGGCACGGGAGAGCCGGGGGGCAGCGGGGGCACGCCGGGCGGGTACGTGGCCGGGATCGGCATCCTGCGCTCGGTCGGCCCGGCCACCGGTGGGGCCTGGCTGCCTGTCGAGGCCCAGGCGGAGCTGCGAGGCCAATCGGTGTGGCGCCTGACCGCCGACCCCGCCTCGGCCGGGCAGCAGTTCGCGGCCACGACCAACGGCCTCTATGCCCGCCCGCCGGCCGGGGCGTGGGCCAAGGTCGCCTCGCTCGGCCTGGGGACCAACACGGCACCGGCTCGCCGCGAAGAGGTGCTGGATGTCGTCGTCACCCGGCTCACCGGGCCGACCCGTGTGCGGTTCTTCGTCGTCCGCTTCGGCCAGCTGCAGGTCGGCGAGCTCAGCGGTGCCGCCGCCGCTGGCCCCGCCCTCGACCTCACCGTCGTCGCCTTCTCGGACGTCGTCCTCCCGAACGTGCTGACAGGCACCCGTCTGGCGCTGGCCGTCTCGTCATCCGGCGATCTGTTCGTCCTCGGTCGCCGTCTTCGCACCGGGCAGGAGACCATCGACCCCGCTCACCTGTGGCGGGTGAACGCCGAGGCTACGATCGGCTCGCTTGCCGCCACCGAGATCACGGGCCTTCCGGACCGCCTCTTCATGTCGGCCGGAGACCAGTCGGGCTACGACATGGCCATCGCCGCCCATCCCGATCACGCCGACGTCGTCTACGTGGCCGGCGCTGCCGTCCTCGTGGACAACCAGTGGAACG